>NZ_JAVFXA010000061.1:0-874 GCF_040981195.1 Kocuria oxytropis
TTTCGAATAAGCACACAACCGTTTTTCGAACCCTGCAAAATTTCTTCCGAACCCGAACGGCGTAACACTCCATTGAGTGAAGCTGCCGTTTGGTCGCTCCCCCTTTGGGGGCGGGGGGGGGGTTACATACCCATGCCGAAACCTCTGCTTCTGGTGATTTGCTTGAGTAGGTCTTTCCCCTCTTCCATAGCTTTTGATATGTTTGGGAAATGATGCCTTAAAGCCTCCAGTTGTTCGGAATTGAACAAGTCTTTCATCTTACCAAGTTCTTTTTTCAATTCCTTGGTTTCGGTCTTTAGTTCTTGGTTCTCCGTTCTTAGTCGGTTACTGGTTGTCCTTGCATTGTCCATTTGCTGTCTATAATACTCCTTGTCGTTCTCGGCTTTGAATACCTTTGTGCCGTTTCGCTCTTTTTCAAGTATAGCCTTTCCCAGTCTATCGGATAGCTGTTCATTTTCCCCCTCTAAAGCCTTTATTTTGGCTTTTAAGGCATCTTTTTCCCTATCGTTAACCGTTTTCCCTATCAAGCCGTAAAACTTCTCTGAAGCCTTAGAAATGAGTTTTTGGACCTTTTTCTTTGTTTCAATGGAACGTAGTTCTTTCTGAAGCTGAAGAAGCTGGTTTTGCACGTCCTTGTGCTTGTCTAACGCACTGGATATATCGTTGGATAGTTCCTGAAGCTGTTCTTTCGCACATTCGGTCTTGTACTGCATAGCCGATAAGTGTTTGCGATCAGAAGAAACACCACGTTCCATGCCCAGTGCTTCAGATGCTATGGTTTGGAGTTCTGCCATGTCATCACGCGATAAACGCACACTCTTCCCGTTCGGCTGCGTCCAATCGAAAACTACATGGGCGTGAAGGTTAGGTGTCC
>NZ_JAVFXA010000062.1:0-825 GCF_040981195.1 Kocuria oxytropis
ATGGTGTTGCCCGAGGCCACGAACAGGCCGGTGCCGATGGCCCCGCCCATCGCGATCATCGTCAGGTGGCGGGGCTTGAGGCTGCGGCGCAGCCGTGCGTGCGTCTCTGCGGGAGCCGGTGCTCCCCGTCTGGTCGGGGCGGTCGTCTGGGGCGGTGCGATGGTGTCCACGGGAACCTTTCCTCGGAGGTGGCGGGTCTGCACGCCGGGGGGAGACCGGGGCGGTGTCCGACCGCCCCGGTCCGGGTCAGTCGTTGATGTAGAGCAGGCGCTTGTTGACGAACTCGTCCATGCCCAGCGGGCCCAGCTCCCGGCCGTAGCCCGAGCGCTTGACCCCGCCGAAGGGCATGCCGGCGCCCTCGGCCTCGGCGGCGTTGACGGCGGCCATGCCCGAGTCCAGGCCCTCGGCCACCCGGCGCGCCCGGTCGGGGTCGGTGCTGAAGACCGCCCCGCCGAGCCCGTAGGGGGTGTCGTTGGCCAGGGCGAGCGCCTCCGCGTCGTCGGCGACCCGGTAGACCACGGCCACGGGGCCGAAGAGCTCCTGGTGGTGGGCGGCCATGTCCGGGGTGATCCCGGTGAGCACCGCCGGGGCCAGGTACGCGCCCGGGCCCTCGGCGAGGGTCCCGCCGGTGTGCAGGGTCGCCCCGGCGTCCACGGCGTCCTGGATCTGGCGGGCCAGCGTCTCGGCCGCGGCCCGGGAGGACAGCGGGGCGAAGGTCCCGGGGGCGCCGGCGGCCGGGTCGCCCGGGGTCAGGGCGGCGGCCTGGCGGGTCAGCTCGGCGACGAACTCGTCGTAGATGTCGTCCATGACGATCATCCGCTTGTT
>NZ_JAVFXA010000063.1:0-821 GCF_040981195.1 Kocuria oxytropis
AGTTGAGCCCCCGATAGTGGTGTAGCGCGGTGGCCCTGCTCGTCGTTCCGGACGAGAGCGCGGCCACCGTGAGATCTTTCGAGTTCACCTCTCACAGCACCCTCGAAAGGACATCATCACGATGACCGCTCCTCATATTGTCGACCCTGCCGGCCTGCTCGGCGAAGCCCTGTCCGAAGCCTCCCCGGATCTGATGCGATCACTGCTGCAGACAGTGATCAACGCCCTGTTGTCGGCCGATGCCGAAGCGGTCGCCGGCGCCGAATGGGGCCGACCGTCCCCGACCCGGGTGACCCAGCGCAACGGCTACCGCCACCGCGAGCTCGACACCCGCATCGGCACCATCGACGTGGCCGTCCCGAAGCTGCGCACCGGAACCTACTTCCCCGACTGGCTGCTCGAGCGCCGCAAGAGGGCCGAGTCCGCCCTCATCACGGTCGTGGCCGACTGCTACCTCGCCGGGGTCTCGACCCGCCGGATGGACAAGCTGGTGAAGACCCTCGGCATCAACTCCCTGTCGAAGTCCCAGGTCTCGCGCATGGCCGGGGACCTCGACGAGCACGTGGAGTCCTTCCGCCACCGCCCCCTGGGCGAGGCCGGGCCCTTCACGTTCGTGGCCGCCGATGCGCTGACCATGAAAGTCAGGGAGGGCGGGCGGGTGGTCAACGCGGTCGTGCTGCTGGCCACCGGGGTCAACGGCGACGGCCACCGCGAAGTCCTCGGCATGCGGGTGGCCACGGCCGAGACCGGGGCGGCGTGGAACGAGTTCTTCGCCGACCTCGTCGCCCGCGGCCTGGGCGGGGTCCGGCTGGTCACCTCAG
>NZ_JAVFXA010000064.1:0-818 GCF_040981195.1 Kocuria oxytropis
ACCGTGTCGATGTCCTCGCGCAGCTCCAGGCCGGCCTCGCGGCCGTAGTAGTGGGACAGCACCCCGAAGGAGTGGCCGTAGCCGAAGGTCCGGTTGGCCAGCAGGCCGTGGGAGATGAAGATCTCGTTGAGCTCCGCGGCGATGTCCTTGCACACCGCGCCCGGCTTGATCAGCTCCAGGCCGCGCTCGTGGACTGCGACGTTGATCTCCCACAGCTGCCGCGAGCGGGCGTCGGGCTCGCCGAGGAACAGGGTGCGCTCCAGGGCGGTGTAGTAGCCCGAGGTCATCGGGAAGCAGTTCAGGGACAGGATGTCCCCGCGCTGGAGCTTGCGGGTGGTGGCCCAGTTGTGGGCGCCGTCGGTGTTGATCCCGGACTGGAACCACACCCAGGTGTCGCGGACCTCGCGGTGCGGGAAGGTGCGGGCGATCTCGTGGACCATCGCCTCGGTGCCGGCCAGGGCGACCTCGTACTCGGTGATGCCCTCGCGGATCGCGCTGCGGATGGCCTCGCCGCCGAGGTCGCCGATGCGGGCGCCGTGCTTGATGACCTCGATCTCCTCGGCCGACTTGATCATGCGCTGGCGCATGGCGTCCTGGGAGACGTCCAGCAGCTCGGCACCCTCGAACGCGGCCTGGATCCGCCGGCGGGTCAGCAGCGGCAGGGCGTCGTCCTCCACACCGATCCGCCGGGCGGCCACACCGCGCCGGCGCAGGGCCTCCTGGAGGCCGTAGTAGAAGTTGTCGCGCCGCCAGTCGGTGTAGACGATGTTGTCGCCGTAGCTGGTGCGCCACGGCATGCCGGCGTCGATGTTCGCGGT
>NZ_JAVFXA010000065.1:0-813 GCF_040981195.1 Kocuria oxytropis
TTCCAGCGGGCGCGGGTCATCACGCGCGGGGCGAAGGCCCGCGGCCAGGTGCTGTCCCTGGAGCTCGACGACGCCGAGGTCGCCGCGGACGAGCGCACGTCCTCGGTGGTCGACCGGCTGCTGGCCGACGGCGTGGCCGGAACCCGCCTCACGGTGCAGATGCACGGGCTCGCCGACGGGATCCAGCTGCAGCGCCTCGTGGCCGCCGGCGCCGCCGTGGACACCGTGGCCCCCTACCGGTGGCTGTCCGCCGACGACGGCGAGCGCCTGCCCGCGCTCATCCGGGAGGTCTGCGACCGGCGCCTCGACGTGCTGACGTTCACCGCCGCCCCGGCCGTCGACGCCCTGTTCAGCACCGCGCAGGAGACCGGCCGCTACGCCGAGCTCGTCGAGGCCCTGCGCACGGACGTCACGGCGGCCGCGGTGGGCCCGGTCTGCGCCGGGCCGCTGCTGGAGGCGGGGATCGAGCCCGTCGTCCCGGAGCGCTACCGGCTGGGCGCGCTCGTGCGCACGATCTGCACGCACGTGGCCGAGCAGCGCACCCTCGCGGTCGGCACGCGGCACGGGACGCTGCGGCTGATGAGCACCGGCACGGCCGTGGCGGGCGCGTTCGTCCCGCTCTCCGACGCCCAGGTGACGGTGCTGCGGGCGCTCGTGCGCAGCACCGGGGCGGTCGTGCCCCGGGCGGAGCTGCTGGCCGCGGTGCCGGGGATCGACAATGAGCACGCCCTCGAGATGGTGGTCTCCCGTCTGCGCCGGGCGCTGCCCGTCCCGGTCGTGGAGACGGTCATCAAGCGCGGCTACCGGCTGGAC
>NZ_JAVFXA010000066.1:0-813 GCF_040981195.1 Kocuria oxytropis
ATTATTAATTATTTATATTTCTAAAAGTACACATATCTATCAAATTTCGTTCCTTTTCATTTGCAAAAGTAGACAATCTCATCCATATTTGCAAGTTTTTCTTTATAAAAGTGAACATTATTCTTTATTTTTCTCATTTCCAGCCATTTTCTTCCGTTCTGTGATGAACTTCGGTGTTGCATTAGCCTCTCGCTTCCCAAAAGTGTCCTTTCTTGGAAGCTCCCCTTTATAAAACCTCTTCCTGTAATTATTTGGCGTATCATAGCCGATAGCATAACATGGTCTTTTCTCATTGTAATAATCCACGTATGCGTCCAAGGCCTCCTCGAACTCCTCTCTTGAATTACATGTCTCAATCTTGAAGTCTATGAACAATTCCTCTTTTATCCATCCGTTGAGGGATTCGTTCACAGGGTTGTCTGTAGGCTTTCCTGCCCTGGACATAGACCTCACAATCATCGTGTCCTTTATCAGCTCATTATAGGCGAGCGAAGCATACACGCTACCTTGGTCCGTATGAAGAACAGTTGGCTCATCTGTGCCCTTCAACAGGTTGATGACATCATTTAGCCCATCAATGTACTGGTCTCTATGTCCACGTCTCTCAGCCACATGCCACGTTAGGATTTCTTTCGTAAAGACATCGAAATACATGGTCAACTCAAAGAAGAACCAAGAGTATTTGATGACTGTCATGTCAGAGACGATAACTTGTCGAGGTCTGTCTACCGTGTCCCACGTGGAATAAATGAGGGTGGGGTACTTATCCTTTACCTTACGTGGTTTGTAATGTATCTTGTGTCTCGTTTGTGA
>NZ_JAVFXA010000067.1:0-811 GCF_040981195.1 Kocuria oxytropis
AGGGGCGGATCCGCTGGTGCCGGGACGCCAGGGAGAGCACGGTGCGCCGGAAGGCCTTGGCCCGGTAGTTGGCCCCGTTGTCGGTGACCACCCGGTGGACCCGGGTGATGCCGTGGGCGGTGAAGAAGGCCCGCGCCCGGCAGAGGAACCCGATCGTGGTGGTCGCCGTCTCGTCGGCGAGGGCCTCGGTGTAGGCCAGCCGGGAGAAACCGTCCACGGCCGAGTGCAGATACGTGTAGCCGACTCTGGCCCCTGGCCCGCGCTTGGCCGCCTTCGCGGCCGTGGACCCGCGGCCGTGGGCGCGCCAGCCGCCGCCCTCGGGGATGCGCCCGACCTTCTTCACATCGAGGTGGACCATGTGCCCGGGCCACGCCGCCCGGATCCGACCAGGGACCCTGCGGGAGTTCTCGCCCTCGGGGGTGAGGTCGCGCAGGCGGGAGATCCCCAACCGGTGCAGCCACCGGCCCACGGTGCGCAGGCTGATCTCGATGGCTCGCTCGGCCAGGTGGCGGTGGATGCGCCGCGCCGACCACTTGCGCTTCCGGCGGAGGGCCTCGATGAGCTCCACGACCGTCGCCGGGGTGCGGGTGCTGCTGTGCCGCGGGGTCGACGGGCGGTCGGCCAGCCCTGACTCGCCGGCCTGCAGGTAGCGGGTCACCCAGGTGGCCACCGTGGGGCGGGAGACGCGGAACTCCGCGGCCACGTGGGCCTTGGGGATGCCGTCGTGGAGGTGGCGCAAGACCATGCGCAGCCGGCCGGTCGGGGGCAGGGGTGCATTACGGGGGGTCATGAACGGGCTCTCTCGTGCGGG
>NZ_JAVFXA010000007.1:0-212858 GCF_040981195.1 Kocuria oxytropis
GCCCGGACCCGGTCACGGACCGCGACCTCCTCCGGACCGAGCTCGTCGTCGAGCCGGAAGTAGTCGGAGGTCGCGGTGCCCGCGCGCAGGGCGGTGGCCGTCCCGGTGGAGGGCGTGCTCGAGGTGGTGGTCATGGTCGGTCCTTTCGTCGGCGGGTCCCAGGACCCGCGGTGGTCGGTGTTCCCGGTGCCGCCGGGGATTGCCGGCGGGTGGCCCGCAGGATGGCGAGCAGCCCCAGCGCGGTCAGGGCGACCGCGGGGAAGACGAGGATCGAGGCCCCGGTGGCCCACGCCAGGGAGACAACGGAGTAGCCCACGGCCATCGAGAGGAAGCGGATCATGTTGTGGATGCCGATCGCGGTCCCCGAGCCCCCGGCGGGCGAGAGCACGAGCTCGGTGGCCGCCGCGCTCTGGGCGAAGGCGATGCCGGTCCCGGCGAGCACGAGCCCCAGCACCACCAGGCAGACGATCACCCACCGGGCCACGCCCAGCCCGGAGGAGACCATGGCCAGCGTGACCACCGGGGCGGCGACCACGAGGGTCAGCACCCCGCGGCTCAGCTGGATCCCGCTGCCGTGCCGGCGCCCCACCCGCGCCGCGACGGGTCCCGCCGCCGTCATGGCGAGCGCCAGGGTGAGGACCACGCCGCCGATCCCGGCGGGCCCCAGCTCCAGGTCCGACCCGAGGAACAGCGGCATCGCCACGATGGCCACCGCCATGGAGCCCATGGCCAGCCCGGAGCCGGCGGCGGCCGTGAGATAGGCGGGGTCCCGCAGCAGGGCCGGATCCAGCAGGGGCCGGGGCGCCCGCGGGTCCCCGGCGGCGCGGCGGTGCCGCCGCCGGGACAGCCGGAGGAACAGCCACCAGCCGAGCACGGCGCAGACCGCGCTGCCCGCCGCCCAGGACCAGGGCCCGGACTGCCCGGCCAGCACCACGGCGACGGCCGTCGAGCCCCCGCCGAGCAGCAGCCAGACCATCGCGGACATGTGCAGGGGCGGGCGCCGCCGCCCGATCCGGGGCATGAACGCGGTCAGCAGGAGGATGAGCACGAGCACCGTCCCGGCGTGCACCACGAAGACCCAGCGCCAGCCCAGCGCCTCGGTGAGGACCCCGCCGAAGGGCGGGCCCACGGCCTGCCCCACGCCGATGGCCGAGGCCCAGGCCCCCATCGTCTGGGCGGTCCGCTCCGGCCAGGTGGTGACCAGGGCGGCCTGCACGCAGGGCGGGATCGCACTGCACGCCGCGCCCTGCACCGCGCGGGCGAGCACGAGGGCCTCCAGGCCCGTGGCCGCGGCCGCCGTGAGCTCGGCGAGGACCATGACGCCCAGCGCCGAGAGCAGGAAGGCCTTGACGCCGAGCCGCTCGCCGAGCCAGCCGGCGAGCGGGACGGCCGTGGCCATCGCCACCGTGAAGGCGCTCACGGCCAGCACCGACTGCTGGGCCGTCATGGCGAGGTCCGTCTGGATGACGTACAGCGGCGCGTTGATCACGTTCGAGGACATCGTGCCCATCGCCGTGGTGGCCAGCAGCGCGGGGTAGGCGATCCGCCGCGCCCGCAGCCCGGGCCGGCCCCTGCGGAACGCGGTCATGCACGCACGGTCACGGGGCCCGCGGCCGCGTCCGGGTCCGGGTCCGGGTCCGGGACGACGACGCCCTCGAGGACCGCCCGCACCCGGTCCGGCAGCGGTGTGGAGCGGCCGGTGGCCGGGTCCATCTGCACGAGCACCGTGCGGGCACGGGCCGCGACCTGCCCGTGCTGGACCAGCTCGTAGGCCACCGTGTAGGAGGACCGCCCCACCCGGGGCACCCGCACGCGGGCCGTGAGCTCGGGTCCGTGGTCGATGGGGCGCAGGTAGTCGAGCGTCAGGGAGACCACCACGCGCGGGTGGGCGGGGTCCGGGACGCCGTCCTCCCCCAGCCACGCGGCGATCGCCGAGAGCCGTGCCTCCTCGACGAGGGTGACCACGCGGGCGTTGTTCACGTGCCGGTTGAGGTCCTGGTCGGACCAGCGCACCGGCAGCACGGTGGTGTGGACGGCGCCGGCGGTGCTGACCGTGCTCATGACGCCTGCCGGACCGCGGGCTCGCCGCGCTCGAGCCAGGCCAGGACACGCTCCCGGTCGCCGTCCAGCCGGGGCGGGGCCTGCGTGTAGTCGACCGGCGTGCGGCTGAAGTCCACGGGATGGCGGACCGTGGGGATCTCCCGGTCCCCGGTCCCGGCCAGGACCACCGGGTCCAGGCCGAGGCCCTCGGCGAACCGGACGCCCTCGTCCACCCCGAGGATCGGGGCGCAGGGCACCTGCACCGCCTTGAGCCGCTCGAACCAGTCCTCGGCGTCCCGCGCGGCGAGCCGCTCGATCATCAGCCGGCGCAGCTCCACCCGGTGGGCGTTGCGCGCGGACACCGTGGCGAACCGCTCGTCCTCGGCGAGCTCGGGCGCCCCGAGGCACCGGCACAGCCGGGCGAACTGCCCGTTGTTGCCCACGGCGATGACCATGTCCTTGTCCCGGGTGGGGAACGGCTCGTAGGGGTAGAGGCTCGGGTGCTCGTTGCCCATGCGGGTGGGCACGCTGCCCCCGGCCACGTACGCGGCGGACTGGTTCACCAGCCCGGACAGGGCCGAGGTCAGCAGGTTCAGCTCCACGTGCTGGCCCGTGCCGGAGGACTGCCGCTCGTGGAACGCGCCCAGGATGCCGGTGGCCGCGTGCAGGCCGGTGATGACGTCGAAGAGGGCCACGCCGGCCCGGTACGGCTCGCCGTGCTGGCTGCCGGTGAGGCTCATCATCCCGGAGAGGGCCTGGGCCAGGAGGTCGTAGCCGGGCAGGTCGGCGCCGCCGGCGGTGCCGAAGCCGGTGATCGAGGCGTAGACGAGGTCGGGCCGCCAGGCGCTGACGCTCTCGTAGTCGAGGCCGTAGCGCGCCAGGCCTCCGGGCTTGAAGTTCTCCACCAGGATGTCCGCCCGGGCGATGATCCGCTCCACGACCTCGAGCTGCTCGGGGTCGGAGAAGTCCAGGACGATCGAGTGCTTGTTGCGGTTCACCGAGAGGAAGAACGTGCTCTCGCCGTCCCGGTGGGGCGGGACCCAGGCGCGGGCGTCGTCCCCCGTGGTGCTCTCCACCTTGATGACGGTGGCGCCCATGTCCGCCAGCAGCATGGTGCAGTAGGGGCCGGCGAGCACGCGGCTGAGGTCCGCCACCACCACCCCGGCCAGCGGTCCCGTGCCGGGGCGGCCGAAGATCTCCTGCAGGGCGCGCGCGTCCTCGAACTGGTTCATGTCGTTGCTCCTCGTCGTCGCTTCTCGTCCGGTGCTCGCCCTCGGGGCTCAGCCGGCGTACTCGTACCAGCCGCGGCCGGTCTTGCGGCCGTACCGGCCCTGTTCGTAGAGCGCCTCCACGGAGGGGTGCGGGAGGTCCGCGGGGTCCCCGCTCTGCTCGTGCTCGGCCATGCGGATCAGGTAGGACACGTCGATGCCGACCAGGTCCATGAGCTCGAAGGGTCCCATCGGGTGCCCCAGAGCCGTCCGTGCGGCCACGTCGATGTCCTCGAAGCTCGCGACGCCGTCGGCCTCGAGCCGCAGCGCCTCGTCCCGCAGGGCGCCGAGGAGGCGGTTGGCCACGAAGCCGGGGACCTCGTGCTGGAGCCGCACGGGCTGCTTGCCGAGCCGGCGGGCGAGCTCCACGGTGGTCTCCACGGTGGCGTGCGAGGTCTGCGGGTTGCGCACCACCTCGACGCAGGCCATGACCAGCGCCGGGTTGAAGAAGTGCATGTTGCACACGCGGTCGGGCCGGCCGGTCGCGTCCATGAGCAGGGACGAGGGAATGGTCGAGGAGTTGGTCGCGAGGACGGCGTGCTCGGGCGCGGCCTCGTCGAGGTCGGCGAACAGCCGGCGCTTGATGTCGAGGCGCTCCACGGCGGCCTCGAGCACGAAGTCGGCGGAGCGCGCGGCCTCGAGCGAGTCGGTCGTGTACGTCATCCGGGCGAGGGCGCCGTCCACCTCCTCCCGGGTCCTGGTGCCCTTCTCGGCGAGCCTGCCGAGGCGGCGGTGCACCTCGGACCGGGACCGCTCGAGGGCGTCCGGGTCGAGGTCGCTGGTGGTGACGGCGTAGCCGGCGAGGGCGAAGACCGCCCCGATCTGGGTGCCCATGGCGCCGGATCCCACGACCAGGACGTCGTGGACGGCGTCGATGCTCGGCTGGGGGTTCATGATGTGCTCCTCGATGACGGTGGTGCTGCGCACGGCAGCGGGCAGGGGTGCGTCGGGCAGGGGTGCGACGGTCGGTGGCACGGGTGCCCCCGGCCGGGGTTCGGGGCCCGGCCAGTCGGGGCTCGTCGGGTGGGGTCCGCCGGATCAGGGCCCGTCGGGTCAGTGCCCGGCGGGACAGGGCCCGTCAGGTCAGGGCTCGTCGCGGAAGCGGGCGGGGCGCTTCTCCAGGAAGGCGTTCGCGCCCTCGGCCTTCTCGTCCGCGGCGTAGAGCAGGGACTGGGCCAGCCGCTCCAGCAGCAGGCCGGTGCGCTGGTCCGTCTCGGCGCCGTTGCGCACCACGAGCTTGGCCAGCCGCACGGCCAGGGGGCCCTTGGCGAGGATCGTCCCGGCGGTGGCCAGGGCGGTGTCCATCAGCTCCTCGGCGGGGACCACGCTGGTCACCAGACCGATCCTCAGCGCCTCCTCGGCGTCGATGATCCGGCCGGTGAGGATCATCTCCTGCGCCCGGCCGAGCCCCACGAGGCGGGACAGCCGCTGGGTGCCGCCGGCGCCGGGCAGGATGCCGAGGTTGGTCTCGGGCAGCCCGAACCGGGCGCCGGCCGCCGCCACGCGGATGTCGCAGGACATCGCCAGCTCGTTGCCGCCGCCCAGGGCGAAGCCGTTGACCGCGGCGATGGTGGGCAGCTCGAGGTCCTGGATCCGGTCGTAGAGGCGCTGCATCCGGGCGCGCAGGCCGTCCCGCAGCGTGTAGCCGATCAGCTGGGAGATGTCGGCGCCGGCCACGAAGGCCTTCTCCCCCGCGCCCGTGAGGACGACGGCGCCGACGTCCTCCCGCCGCTCCAGGGTGTCGAGCGCGGTCTCGATGCCGTCCAGCACCCCGGCGTTCAGGGCGTTGCGGACCTCGGGCCGGTTCACGGTGAGGACCGCGACACTGCCGCGCAGTTCGGCGAGGACGGTGTCCGTCCCGGTGTCGAGACGGGTCCCGGCGCCGGTGTCGGTGTCGGTGGTGGTCTCTGTCATGGCGGGTCCTTCCGGTCAGACGGTGGCGGTGGCGGGCTCGGGGGCGGTGGCGGCCGGGGCGTCGTCGTCGCCCCTGGGCTCCGCCTTCACGGTCAGGAAGGTCAGGAGCACGCTGCCGGCCACGAGGGCCAGGCCGAGGACCGCGGTGAGCGGCGTGGGCAGGAACAGCAGGAACCCGCCGGCCGCGGCCGCGACCCGGAACAGGACGGGCATCCGGCGGTCGAAGCCGACCGTCCAGCCCTCGATGGCCGAGGCCAGGGCGTAGACCCCCACGATGCTCAGGGCGAAGGCCAGCAGGATCCGGCCGGGCGAGTCCTGGGCGACCAGGGCGGGGTTGAGGGCGAAGCCGAACGGGACGATGTACTTCACCGCGCCGAGCTTCATGGCCGCCACGCTCGTGGCCATGGCGGGCGCCTTGGCCAGGCCCGCCGCGGCGAAGGCGGCGAGGCCCACCGGCGGGGTGATGTAGGAGACGGACGCCCAGTAGATGACGAACAGGTGCGCCGCGAGCGGGTTGACCCCCAGGTCGATGACCGCCGGGACCATGACGATCGCCAGGAACACGTAGGCCGCGGAGATCGTCATGCCCATGCCCAGGATGAAGCAGGTGACGGCCCCGGCGATGAGGATCAGGACCACGTTGTCGCCCACCAGCGAGACCAGCTCGCGGGCCAGGGACAGGCTCACGCCCGTGGCGGTGAGGCCGCCGACGATCAGGCCCACGCCGGCGATGATGCCGATGATGTTGCTCAGCGTCCGGCCGCACTCCACGAGGAAGTCGGTGAACTCCCGCGGCCCGAAGCGCTGGCCGGGGCGCAGGACGGCCACGATCAGCAGCACCAGGATCACCCAGTACGGCACCTGGGTCTCGGAGTCCGTGAGGAACAGCAGCCCGGTCAGCAGGCCCAGGGCCAGCACGTAGGGCCAGCCCTGCACGATCGTGGCGAGGGTCCGGGGCAGCAGGTTCGCGGGCACGCCCTTCAGCCCGTTGCGGGCGGCGTAGCCGTCCACCTGCAGGTAGATGCCGAGGAAGTAGAGGACCGCGGGGATGGTCGCGGCCACCAGGATCTCCGTGTAGGGCACGCCCACGAAGGAGACCATGAGGAACGCGGCGGTGCCCATGATCGGCGGGGTGATGGACCCGCCGGAGGAGGCCGTGGCCTCGATGCCGCCCGCGTAGGTGGAGCTGAACCCGGAGCGCTTCATGGCCGGGATGGTCATGGGCCCGGTGGTCAGCACGTTGGAGACCGCGCTGCCGCTCATCATGCCCATCGCGGCGCTGCTGGCCACGGACACCTTCGCCGCGCCGCCGCGGTACCGGCCGAAGATCGACATGGACAGGTTGTGGAAGAAGTCCGCGCCGCCGGTATGCTGCAGGGCCACCCCGAAGACCAGGAAGCCGATCAGGATGGTGGCCGCGGTCTGGATGGGCAGGCCCAGCACGCCCTCGGCCCCCATGATGTGCACCTGCGCCAGCGTCGGCAGGTCGTAGGTGACGCCCTGCAGGACGGCGATCGGCAGGTCCTCGGCGACCAGCGGGTACAGGGAGAACAGCAGCGCGATGACCGTCACGGTCAGCCCGCCGGTGCGGCGCAGGGCCTCGAGCACCACGAGCCACAGCACGAAGGCGGCGACCGTGGCGGCGGTGGGCGCCATGAACTCCCAGCCGTAGTTCTTGATCCGCGTCCCGTTGAGCGCGAAGTACACGCACACCGCCGCGGAGACGACCATGAGCAGCACGTCCAGTCCCTGGACCCGGCGCTCCCGGCCGGCACCGGCCGCGGTGGCGCCGGTCCGGTCCTCGTCCTGCTGGTCCGCCACCTGCTGGGTCAGCGGGACCTTGCGCAGCGGGTTGACGATGAACACGACCGGCAGGAAGGCCGCCAGGATCAGGTAGAGGTAGGAGTTGGTCAGCAGGGACAGCCCGCCCACGTTCCAGAAGAACACCTGGTTCATGGCCAGCAGCACGCCCAGCACCGTCAGCACGATCACGACCGTGCGCCAGAAGGGGGTCACCCGGGTGTCAGTTCTCATCGTCGTTCCCCTCGCCGTTCTCCTGGCCGTCCAGCTCGTTCTTCTTCCATTCCGTCCAGTTCCGCTCGAGCTCCTCCTCGGAGGAGGACTCGACGACGCCGGGCCAGGCCTCCCGCATGCGCTCGCCGCGCTCGATGAGCTCGTTGTTCTTCTGCTCGAGCTCCTCGCTCCAGACGCCGCGCTCCTCGAAGTAGCGCACGGTGCCCTCGTGGAACGGGACCACCAGCGGCTCCTTCAGGACGGCGTCGAAGGAGAACTGCTTCGTGTCCGGGGTGGTGCCCTCGTAGTGCTCGTAGTTCTCGACCATCGCCTTCACGAGGTGGTAGACCTCGTCCGCGTCCCGGGAGCCCATCGTGGTGAGCGGGATCGTGTACTCGAGGACGCGGGCGGTCTCGCCCTTCTCCATCCCGGCGCCGTCGGTGATCTCGCCGACCGTGACCATGGGCATGAGCTCCTCCCAGGTCTCGTAGCGGGCCGGGTCGGGGTCGTCGAAGGACAGCCACTTCACGTCCGTGCCGGAGGCCAGCTCGTCGATGTTGGAGCCGACCACGTTCTGGTAGAGGGCGTCGATCTGGCCCGCTTCGAGGCCGGCGATCTGCTCGCCGTAGGAGATCGGGACCTGCTCGACGTCGTCCCAGGTGAGACCGCCGTAGTTGAGGAAGCCCTCCATCTTGTTGTTGATCGAGGTGTTGGCGGTCAGCCTGGGGACCCGCTTGCCCTCGAGATCGGCGAAGGAGTCGATGCCGCTGTCCTCGCGCACGAGCATCCCGTAGTTGCCGGGCGGCGCCCACACCATCCTGATGTCCTGCGGTCCCCACACCTCGCTGGCGTACTCGTAGTCGCCCTCGAAGGCGTAGTAGTACTCGTCCCCGGTCCGGGCGTAGTCCACGGTGCCGTTGACGAGGGGGGCCAGCCGGCCGATGCCGGTGTCGGCGGTCATCAGCCGCACCTGGACGCCCTCCTCGTTGGTGAGGGTGTTGGCGATGGCGGCGAGATCGTTGTAGGTGCCGGTGCCCACGTTGTAGGTGGACCACACCAGCTGCTGCGGGAGCCCGTCGGGGCCCACCGGCTCGCTCCCCTCGGCCCCGGCGCAACCGGTCAGGGCCAGCAGCGCGGCGGCGCCCAGGGCGGCGAGCCGTGTTGTCGTTGTCCTCATGATGGCCTTTCGACGTGCGGTGATGGCGCTCAGCGCCCGGAGAAGGAGGGGTTCCGGCGGTCGAAGAACGACTGCTTGCCCTCGAGGAAGTCGGAGGTCCCGAACAGGACCGGCTGCTGCGCCCGCTCGAACGCCAGGGCGTCCTCGAGCGAGCCGGAGGCCTCGCGGATCCCCCGCTTGACCGCGGCGACGGCCAGCGGGGCCCGCCCGGCCAGCTCCCCGGCGCGGGCGAGCGCGGCGGGGAGCACCTCCGCGTCCGGGACGAGGTGGTCCACCAGACCGGCCTCCCGTGCCGCGACGGCGTCCACGGGGTCGGCCTCGAGCAGGATCCGCCGGGCGCGACCCGCGCCGGTGCGCTGGACCAGCGCGTGCAGCAAGCCCCCGTCCGGGACCAGGCCCAGGCGGGTGAAGGGGAACAGGAACCGCGCGCTCTCCCCGGCCACCACCACGTCGCAGCAGCACACCAGGCCGGCGGCCGCCCCGGCCACGGGGCCGTCCACCGCGGCCACGACCGGCTTCTCCAGCGCCGCGAGCTCCTGCACGAGCCCGGACAGGGCCTCCATCCGGGCCTGGGCCTCGGCGGGACCGGCGGGCGGCATGGCGGCGAGGTCCCCGCCGCCGCTGAAGCAGCCTCCCGCTCCGGTGAGCACCACGGCCCGGGTCCCGGGGTCGGTCGCGAGCTCCGCCAGGGCGGACCGCAGCTCGGTGCGCAGCTCCTGGCCGAGCACGTTGCGGCGCCGCTCATCGTCGAGCGTCACCACGGCCACGGCGCCGGTGCGCTCGACGCGCACCCGGGGCGGGGCGTCGACGGCGGTGGGGGACGAACAGGTCACAGGGTCCTCCGGGGATCAGGGAACGGGATCAGCGGATGTCGGGCTGATGTCGTGCAGATCACATTTCCACGACCCACTGTGAAACCTCAAATACCTAATGTGATGTTCAGTGATACCTATAGATCAATTGTTCGGCGATCGGTGTTGCGTGGATCACGAATGCGTCATCCTCGTCGAAGGCATCCCCGCATCCCGACTCCCAGGAGGACCCATGAACGCCGCCGCGACCGACCTGCTCCATCTCGACGCCGACCTCAGCGCCGAGGAGATCGAGACCCGGGACGCGGTGCGCGAGTTCGTGGACCGGAGGATCCGGCCGAACATCGCCGGCTGGTACGCCGACGCCGTGTTCCCCCAGGAGCTCGTGCCCGAGATGGCCCGGCTCGGCCTGCTCGGCATGCACCTGCAGGGCTACGGGTGCGCCGGGAAGTCCGCGGTCCAGTACGGCATCGCGATGCAGGAGCTCGAGGCCGGGGACTCCGGGCTGCGCACGTTCGTCTCCGTGCAGGGCTCGCTGGCGATGTCCGCGATCGCCAAGCACGGCTCCGAGGAGCAGAAGCAGCGCTGGCTGCCCGGCATGGCCGCCGGCGAGATCATCGGCTGCTTCGGTCTCACCGAGCCCACCGCCGGCTCCGACCCCTCGACCATGGCCACCACCGCCGTGCGCGACGGCGACGCGTGGGTCCTCAACGGCGCCAAGCGCTGGATCGGGCTCGCCTCCATCGCCCACGTGGCCGTGATCTGGGCCAAGGCCGCCGACGAGAGCGGGCAGGAGCGCGTCCGCGGCTTCCTCGTGCCCACCGACACCCCCGGGTTCACCGCCACCCCGATCGAGCCGAAGCTGTCCATGCGCGCCTCCATCCAGTGCGACATCACCCTCGAGGACGTCCGGCTGCCCGACGACGCCCTCCTGCCGCACCACCCCGGTCTTCGGGGACCCTTCTCGTGCCTCAACGAGGCCCGCTACGGCATCGTGTGGGGCGCCCTCGGTGCCGCCCGGGACAGCTTCGACGCCGCGCTGGCCTACTCGCAGGAGCGCATCCAGTTCGACAAGCCGCTCGCGGCCTACCAGCTCTCCCAGGAGAAGCTCGTGGACATGGCTCTCGAGATCCAGAAGGGGCAGCTGCTGGCGCTGCGCATCGGGCGGCTCAAGGACGAGGGCCGGCTGGAGAACCACATGATCTCGGTGGGCAAGCTCAACAACTGCCGGGTCGCCATCGAGGTGTGCCGCCAGGCGCGCACGATGCTCGGCGGCAACGGGGTCACCCTCGACCACTCACCGCTGCGCCACGCCAACAACCTGGAGTCGGTGCGCACCTACGAGGGCACCGACGAGGTGCACACCCTCATCCTGGGCCAGCACCTGACCGGGCACTCCGCCTTCCGCTGAGCAGGGGCTGCCGCCCGGCACCCGAGGGCCCGTCCGGCCACGCCACCGCGTGGCCGGACGGGCCCTCGGGCGTGAGGCGGACGGCCGCAGGGCCGGCCGCCGGCGCCGCGGGACCTGACCAAGATCACACCGGCGGCCATGGGAGACGCGGACGAACCCGCGTAGCATCGAGAACCACCCCTTTTTCTTCTGCTCGGGCTCGACGACGTGCTCGTTCCCCGTCCCTGCGCCCACACCGGAAGGACCCGCCGTGTCCGCACCCCGCACCGCCCTGCTCCAGGTGGTCGACGCCCCCGGCCCCGTCGGCACCCGCCTCGCCATCTTCGCCCTGGCCCTCGGCGGCTTCGGCGTGGGCACCACGGAGTTCGCCTCGATGGGCCTGCTGCCGTTCATCGCCGAGGACTTCGGCGCCTCGATCCCCGCCGTGGGCCAGTCCATCTCGCTCTACGCCCTCGGCGTGGTGGTCGGCGCGCCGCTCATCACGTCCCTCGCCGCCCGGGTGGAGCGCAAGACCCTGCTGCTGGCCCTGATGCTCACGTTCGTGCTGGGCAACGGGCTCTCGGCGGCCGCACCGGCCCTCGGGTGGCTGTACGTGGCGCGCTTCCTCTCCGGCCTGCCCCACGGCGCCTACTTCGGGGTCGCCGCGGTGGTGGCCTCCTCCCTGGTGGCCCGGGAGCGGCGCGGCACCGCGGTGGCCCGGGTGATGCTGGGCCTCACCATCGCCAACATCGTGGGCGTGCCGTTCGCGGCCGCCCTGGGCGGGGCCCTCGGCTGGCGCTCGGCCTATCTGCTGGTGGTGGTCCTGGGCGCCCTGACCATCGGGGCGCTGGCCCTGTGGGTGCCCCGCACCCGCAACGAGGGCATGGCCTCCGCGGGCCAGGAGATCCGCGCCCTGGCGCGCCCGCAGGTGGCCCTGACCCTGGTGGCGGGCGCGGTCGGCTTCGGCGGCATGTTCGCGGTCTACACCTACATCTCCCCGACCCTCACCGAGCTCACCGGCCTGGACATCGGCACCGTGCCGTGGGTGCTGGCCGTCTTCGGCGTGGGCATGACCCTCGGCTCGCTGCTGGCCGGACCGCTCATCGACCGCTCGGTGGAGCGCACCGCCCTCGGCGCCGGCGCCGTCTCGGGCGTGGCCCTGGCGTTCTTCGCCCTGTTCGTCCACGTCCCCGCGGCGGCCGTCCTGGGCGTGCTGTGGATCGGCATCATGGGCTCCATCTTCACGACCTCCCTCCAGGTGCGCCTGCTGCGCGAGGCGAAGGACGCCCCGTCCCTGACGGCCGCCATGAACCACGCGGCCTTCAACCTGGCCAACGCCATGGGCGCCTTCCTCGGCGGGATCGTGATCTCCGCCGGCTGGGGCTACCGCTCCCCCGCCTGGGTGGGCGTGGGCCTGGCCGTGGCCGGCCTGCTCATCCTCGGCTACGCCGCACAGCGGCACCGCCACGCGGAGGCCGCGGCCGAGTAGCGCCCTCCCGCGGCCCGGTGGCGGAGGTGCCGCCGGGCCGCTCCCGGTCCTCGCGGCCCGCGGCCGGACGGCACTCCCGGACGCCGTTGCCTGCCACCGCGCCCGGCCGCGGTCCGGGCGCCTACAGGGCCTCGGAGCTCCGCGCCGGCCGGAGCGCCCCGAGCAGGCCGCGCATCCGCCGCGGGGCGGGAGCGGTGACCGGGACGGGAACAGCGCCCGGGGCCGGCGACGACGGCGGCACCGCGACGGGGCGCTGGGCGGCGGTGTGCCGATAGGCCATGGCCTGCAGCTCCACGACCGGGTGCTCGAGGCTGCGCCGGGCGGCCTCGGACGGGCGCGTGGCGGCGAAGGCGGCGGCGGCGTCCCGCAGGGACTGCGCGGCGATGAACGGGGCGGCCGCCTCGACGTGGGGCCGCACCGCGATCCGGTAGGCGGCGCGCTCGATCTCGGCACAGTCCTCCCAGCGGGGTGCTCCGGGGTGGGCGGCGCGCTCGTACTGGGCGCGGGCGGCGGCCTCGACGGCGTCGGTGATGGTGATGGTGATGGTGCGCATGTCCGCTCCTGAACGTCCGGTGGATGACTGGCTCGCGAGCTCCGTGGGCGCCGGAGGGCGTCGAGTGGTTCCAGCGTCCGGCCGCAGCCTGTGCCCCAGCTGTGCCGGCACACCCGCATCGGCTGTGTCTCCGGGACCGTCGCACAGGCCCCGCACAGCTTCCACAGGACCTGCGCCTAATCTGGTGGAGGACAGTGACGGTGTCACGTCCGCCCGCACCGGGAGCTCCCATGTCCTACTCCTCCAGCTTCTCCGTCCTCACCGAGGTCCTGCCCCGGCTGACCCACCCGGACGGTTCCCCGATCCGGGTGCTCGTGGTGGACGACGAGCCGGCGCTGGCCGACCTCGTGGCCATGGGCACGGGCATGTGCGGGTGGGAGGCCCGGATCTCCCACGAGGGCTACGACGCGGTCGCCCAGGCCCGCGAGTTCGCCCCGGACGTGCTGGTCCTGGACCGGATGCTCCCGGGGCTGGACGGGCTGGAGATCCTGGCCCGGATCCGCCGGTCCTACCCCGAGGTGCCGGTGCTGTTCCTCACGGCCAAGGACAGCGTGGCCGACCGGATCGAGGGCCTGGCCTCGGGCGGGGACGACTACGTGACCAAGCCCTTCTCCATCGAGGAGGTGCTCATCCGGCTGCACCGGCTCGTGCAGCGCTCCGGGGTCGCGGCCCAGGACAGCGCCACCCTGGTGGTCGGGGACCTGGTGCTCAACGTCGACAGCCGCGAGGTCACCCGGGCCGGTGAGCCGGTCGAGCTGACCGCCACCCAGTTCGAGCTGCTGCGCTACCTGATGGAGAACCCGCGCCGGGTGCTGTCCAAGGCGCAGATCCTCGACAACGTGTGGCACTACGACTTCTCGGGCCAGGCGAACATCGTGGAGCTCTACATCTCCTACCTCCGCAAGCGGATCGACGCCGGACGGGCCCCGATGATCCACACCGTGCGCGGGGCCGGGTACGTCATCAAACCCGCGCCCTGATGCCGCACGACCCCCTGCCCGGGCACCGCCCGCCGGACCCGCGGCCGGACCCGCCGCCCGGGCGGCGCCTGCCGCTGGCCACCCGGCTCATCGCCGGGGTGCTCGCACTCCTGGCGGTGGTGCTGCTCGTGCTGGGCGCCACGATCGTGGAGCTCACCCGCCAGGACCTCGTCGAGCGGCTCGACGGCTCGCTGCGCCAGGCCACCGGGCGGGCCCTGACCTTCACGCGGGGGGACCCCGCCCTGGAGCGGGACCCCCTCGACGCCCCCGGCCAGCCGGTGGGCGTCCTGGTGGCCGTGCTGGAGGACGACGAGATCGTCACGGCGTCCTACCGCACCGGGTCCGGGGAACCCGCACCCCTGCCCGAGGCGGACGTCGCGGCCCTGCAGGACGCGGGGGTCTTCGCCGCCGAGAGCCCGGACGAGCGGGGCTTCGGGGACCGCCGCCGCTCCACGGGCACGGAGCAGGGCCGGCTCACGGACGTGGCCCTGTCCGTGGGCGAGTACCGGGTCGAGTCCGTCTCCCGGGACACCCGGGGCGGGGAGCGGGTGCTGGTGACCGGGCTGCCGACGGCGTCGGTCGACGACACCGTGGCGGAGCTGGTGACCACCATGACGGTGGGCAGCCTGCTCGCGCTGCTGACCACGGCGGTGGCCGGGACCGTCGTCGTGCGCCGTGCCCTGAAGCCGCTGGAACAGGTCTCGGCCGCGGCCTCCCGGGTCGCACGCCTCCCGCTGGCCTCCGGGGAGGTCTCGCTGGCCGGCCAGCACGTGCCCGCCGAGCTGGCCCGGCCCGGCACCGAGGTCGGGGAGGTCGGCCACGCCCTGAACTCCCTGCTCCGGAACGTGGACTCCGCCCTGGCCGCCCGCCAGTCCTCCGAGACGCGGCTGCGCCGGTTCGTGGCCGACGCCTCGCACGAGCTGCGCACCCCGCTGGCGGCCGTGCGCGGCTACACGGACATGCTCCAGCTCACCGAGCCCCTGACCGGTCCCGGCCGCGCCTCGCTGGCCCGGGTCGAGCAGCAGACGCTGCGGATGACCGCCCTCGTGGAGGACCTGCTGCTGCTGGCCCGGCTGGACGAGGGCCGCCCGCCTCAGCTGCGGGACGCGGACCTCGGCGAGCTGGTGCTCGAGGCCCTGACCGACGCCTCGGCGGCGGGCCCCGACCACGACTGGGCCCTGGACGTGCCGGAGGAGCCCGTGCCGGTGCGCGCGGACGTGGGACAGCTCCACCAGGTGCTGGCCAATCTGCTCTCCAACGCCCGCAAGCACACCCCGCCCGGCACCGCGGTGACCGCCGCTGTGCGGGCCACCGCCGACGGCTGGGCGGAGGCCTCCGTGCTCGACGCCGGCCCGGGGATCCCGGCCGAGTTCCAGGCCCGGCTCTTCGAGCGCTTCAGCCGCCTGGACGGCTCCCGGCAGACCCGGGAGGGCAGCACCGGGCTGGGACTGTCGATCGTGCGCTCGGTGGTGCAGGCACACGGCGGCACGGTGGGCGTGGAGTCCCGGCCGGGCCGCACGCTCTTCACCGTCCGCCTCCCCCTGGGCACCGCCTGAGCACGGGACCGTCTCCGCCGGGCCCCCTGGCGGCCCGGTCCGGACCCGGGCCCCCGCGCGACCCGCCCGGACGGTGGCCACGTGCTGCTCGGCCGGCTGCGGCCGGGCAGCCGGGCGGCCGGGCAGCCGGGCGGCCGGGCAGCCGGGCGGCCGGGCAGCCGGGCGGCCGGGTGGCCGGGCGGCCGGATCAGGAGCGCCGTGCCGGGCCGGTGCCGAGCACCAGGCCGCGGCCGGCGCCGGCGGCCAGGGCCACGACCCGCTCCAGCGGACCCCGTCCGAAGGAGCGGTGCCAGGCCACCGCGAAGAGCGCCGCGACCACCACGTGGATGAGGAACCACAGCAGCGGCACCTCGTAGTGGAGCATGGCCGCCAGGGCCAGCAGGTGCGCCGAGTAGAGCGTCAGGGTCATCGTCCCCATCGCGCTCAGCGGCAGCAGCCAGGCACCGGCCCGGCGCGCCACGAGCAGGAGGAGACCCAGCACGGCCGTGCCGGAGCCCAGGTCCTGCAGGACGGCCACCGGGGTGTTCGTGTGCGGGCCGGGGACCAGCAGCCACCACCAGGAGGTGTCGGGCAGCACCGGGTCCGGTCCCCAGACGATGATCTCGTCGATCCGGTCCTCGCTCAGCCCCGGGGTGGAGCTCATCAGCTGGTCGTAGCCCCCGGCCTGCAGGATCAGCACCCAGTACACCAGCCAGGCGCCCACGGCCACGGCGAGCCCCACCCACAGCAGCCGCACCTGCACCCGCGCGGACCGCAGGTTCAGCCGGCCGATCGCCATCCCGGCGAGCAGGTAGGCCAGGTACGGGACCGCCGGGTATGTGCCGGTGAGCAGCACCTGGGACAGCACGGTCCCCGGGTCGGCGAGCACGTCGGCGACGGTCGGGTTCTCCACCTCGAGCGCGGGCAGCGCCCCGCGCAGCGCCTGCATCAGCACGGGACCCAGCACGGCGGCGGCGGCCGCGAGGCCGAACAGCGCCCGTGCGGGCAGGTGCAGGAAGGGGATCGCCAGCAGGAAGAACATGCCGTAGTAGACGAGGATGTCGTACGCGGGCGGGTCGGCCGGCATGACCTGGTTGATCAGCAGCCCGAGCACCGTGATCAGCACGGCCCGGACCAGCAGCCCCGCCCGGTCGGCGGTCAGCGTCCGGCCCCGGTGCGGGGTGCGCCCGCCGGAGGAGAAGGCCAGGCCCACCCCGGCCAGGAGGGCGAACAGGGCGGCGGCGCGGCCCGCGAACAGCTCCCACTGGAGGGTGGGCTCGTAGGTCTCGGGGTTCCAGGCGGGCAGGATGTGGATCGACATCATCCCGACCAGGGCGAGGCCCCGGGCGGCGTCGACCCCCACCAGCCGGCGCCGCCGAACCAGCGGCAGCGCCGGGCTCTCCTCGGCCGGTCGTGCGGGCGGGGCGGGACGGTGGACGTCGACCATGGCGGCGGGTTCCTTCTCTCGGACGTGCCGCCGGGCTCCCTGCCCGCCGGCCCGGACCCTGCGGTCCTTCTCGTCCTCCAGCTGACCAGGCCGGATTGTGCCGCCGTTGTGGCGTTGCTGTGCCCGCACTGTGGCGCGCTCCGGGTCCGCCCGGTCAGCGCCGCACGGTCTTCTCCAGCCCGCTGACCAGCAGCACCGCGCACGTGAACCAGATCGCCCCGGCCGGGCCGAGCGGCGCGGCCACCAGGCCGGCGAGCAGCGGCATGGCCACCTGCCCCGCCCGGTTGCCCACGAGCCGCACGGCCAGCGCCGAGCCCCGCCACGCGGACGGGACGGCGGTGGACACCAGGGTCATGGTGATCGGCTGGCCCAGTCCCAGGCAGAAGCCGCCCACGAAGAGCAGCAGGGCGGCGAACCACGGCACCGTGATCACGGCGGGCGGCACGGCCAGGGTGCACCCGGCGCCGTAGAGGCTGACCAGCAGGAGGGCCCGCCGGGACATCCGGTGGGCCAGCCAGGGGAGCAGGACGCGGGAGAGGATCGACGCGCCGCCGCGCACGGCCAGCAGGACGCCGATCCACGCCGGGGAGACCCCGGCCCGCTCGCCCACCAGCGGCAGGAAGGCGGTGAGGATGTCGAGCATCGCCAGCAGGGCCAGGGACGCCAGCATGTGGGACGGGACACCGGGCACCCGGAGGATCCGCGCCATGGACGCGCGCGGCGCCCCCGGGACCGCCTCGAGCTCACCGGTGACGGGAGCGGCCCGCTCCGCCGCCCCGGCGTCGTCGTCCCGGGCGGGCCTGCCCGCGGACCCGGCCGCACGGGGGCGCAGGAGCATCAGGGGCGCCACGAGCAGGGACAGCCCGGCCCCGATCCACAGGGACAGCGTGATGTCGGCGATGCGCTCCGGCGAGTCGACGTCGCTGCCCGAGCCCAGGAGCACGCCGACCAGCAGCGGGCCCATCAGCTGCCCGGCGGAGAAGGCCGCGGTGAACCAGCCGAAGCCCTTGTCCAGCTGGTCCGGCGGGGAGAAGCGGGCGACCGCCGACTGCCCGGCGATGGTGAACACCAGGTGCCCCATGCCGAGCAGGGCGCTCGCCACGGCCACGAGCGCCACGCTGGGGGCGAGGGCCAGGGCCACCGCCCCCAGGGCGAGGACCAGGGCGCCGACGACCACCATGGTCCGCAGCTCCCGCACCCGGTCGGTCATCCGGCCCAGCCACATGGCCGTGACGAGCGGGATCACGGCGTAGGCGGCCGTGACGAGGCCGACCGTCACGGAGTCGGCGTCCAGGGACAGCAGCTTGTAGGTGGTGACCGGGCGCACCAGGTTCAGGGCGGTCTGCGTGAGCAGGGCCCCGGCCACGAGGAACCACAGCCAGGCCCCGGAGCGGGGCCCCGGGGCGGGCGCGGCCATGCCTCAGGAGCGCCGGGGCTTGACCGCGATCACCGGCGCGTTGGCCTCGAGCAGGATCTGCTGGGCCGCACTGCCGAGCAGCAGCTTGCCCACGGGGCTGCGGTGCTTCACGCCGATCACCACGGCGGAGGCGTCGACCTGCTCCGCGGTGTCGAGGAGCTCGCCCACGGCGTCCCGGTTGCGGGTGTCGGGGGTGCGGAAGCTGACGGGAACGCCGTCCAGCTCGTTCGCCTCGGGGTCGATCTGGGCGCCTCCCAGGTTGAAGACCAGCAGGTCCTCCTGGCGGCGTCCGGCCTCCTCGACCGCGGCCGCGAGCGCGGCCTCGCCCTCGGGGGTGCTGGTACGGGCAACGACGACGGTCATGGGAGCCTCCGCAGTGGGGTGGGGACAACGGGTGATGGGACAGGGGAGTACAAAACGAGGTCCACCCTACGGCCGAACGTGTGAGGACCGTCTCTTTCCGCGTGAGCAGAATGCGCAGAACCAGCACAACGATCACTACGCACGAAAGCCGGATCAACGGCCCCCGCGTGATCCGGGTCACTTACCGTCGAGTGAGCGGCTCCGACAGAGCCATGCACCCGCACCCCACGACCCAGGAAAGTGGATCCCCGTGAGCTCACCACCAGATCAGGCCCAGCCGGGCACCCGGCGCCGGCACCCGGTCGCCATGACGGTCTACGGCGTGATCGCCGCCGCCGTGATCGGCGTGGCCGCCTTCTTCTCCTTCCAGTCGGCCACGGCCGGCTCGGACATCCGCTCGAACCTCACCCTGATCGCCCCGGCGGGCGCCGGCGGCGGGTGGGACACGTTCATGCGGGAGCAGCAGCAGGCCATGCGCGCCAACAGCCTGGTCAACAACACCCAGGTGGTGAACATCCCGGGCGCGGCCGGCACCATCGGCCTCGGCCAGCTCTCCACCATGGAGGGGCAGGCCAACACCCTGATGGTCACGGGCGCGGGCCTCGTCGCCGGCGTCGCGCAGCTCGACTCGGCCGTCACGCACGACGACGTGCGCCCGATCGCCCGGGTGGTCGAGGAGTACGACGTCGTCGTGGTCCCCGCCGACTCGCCCTACGAGACGATGGACGAGCTCGTGGAGGCCTGGCGGGCGAAGCCCGCCGAGGTCGCCTGGACCGGCGGCGGCACCTTCGACCAGCTCGTGATGACCGAGCTCGCGCTCGAGGCCGGCATCGAGCCGTCCGAGACCACCTACATCCCGAAGTCCGGCGGCGGCGAGGCCACGCAGGCCCTGATCACGGGCACCGCGGACGCGGCCACCTCCGGGTACATGGACGTGGCCGACCAGATCGAGGCCGGCCGGCTGAGGGCACTGGGCATGGCCGCCCCGGAGCGGCTGGAGGGCGTCGAGATCCCGACCCTCACGGAGCAGGGCTTCCCGGTGGACCTGGCCAACTGGCGGGCCGTCCTGGCCCCGCCCGGCATCACCGACGAGGAGTTCGCCGAGCTGCGGACCCTGCTCGAGGAGACCGTCGCCACCCCGGAGTGGCAGAAGGCCGTCGAGCGCAACAAGTGGACCGAGGTGTACCTCGCGGGCGACGAGTTCGACGAGTTCCTGGCCTCGGAGCAGGAGCGCATCGCCATGCTGGTAGAGGAGATTTCCTGATGAGCACCCCCACGTCCTCGCACACCGGCACCGCCGGGGAGCACCGGACCGACGTCCAACCTCCGTGGGAGCAGCCGGAGACCACCACCTCCTGGTGGAGCGGCCGCAGCGGCCTCGTGGTGCCCGCGGTGGTGGCCGCCTTCAGCACCTATCTGCTGATCGGCGTCCTGACCATGGAGATCCCGGAGGGCACCGACTTCCCCGGCCCCACGTTCTACCCGCTGATCCTGACCGTGGCCGGCTACGTCCTGGCGGCCCTGCTGGTGCTGCACTACCTGCGCACCCCGGAGCACCCCGAGGAGCTCTCGGCGCGCACCTGGCGGACCCACTCGGACTGGTCCGCGGTGGCCTGGTCCGCGGGCGGGTTCCTGGCCTTCGCCCTGACGCTCGAGGTGCTGGGCTGGATCCTGGCCGCCGCCCTGCTGTTCTGGGCCGTGGCCCGCGGCTTCGGCAGCCGCCGGCCCCTCTTCGACATCTCGCTCGCCCTGCTCGTGAGCAGCGCGATCTACCTGGCATTCACCGTCGGCCTGGGGCTCACCCTCCCGTCCGGCATCCTGGGAGGCGGATTCTGACATGGACGCACTCAATCTGTTGATGGACGGGTTCGCCGGCGCGCTGACCCCCATGAACCTGCTGTGGGTCGTGGTGGGCTGCCTCCTCGGCACCGCCGTGGGCGTGCTGCCCGGACTCGGCTCCTCCATGGCCGTGGCCCTGCTGCTGCCGATGACCTTCGCCCTGGACCCCACCGCGGCGTTCATCCTCTTCGCCGGCGTGTACTTCGGCGGCCTGTTCGGCGACTCGACCATGGCGATCCTGATGAACACCCCGGGGCAGGGGTCGGCGATCGCCTCCACGTTCGAGGGCCACAAGATGGCCAAGGACGGCCGGGCCCCGCAGGCGCTGGCCACCGCGGCGATCGGCGCGTTCATCGGCGGCATGGTCGCCTCCGTGGTCGTGGTCTTCCTCGCGCCCCGGCTCGCCGACTTCTCCGCGAACTTCGGTCCGGCCGAGTACTTCGCCCTGGCGCTGTTCGCCTTCGTGGCCACGTCCTCGGTGGTCTCCGACTCCGCGGTCAAGGGCCTGGCCTCCCTGGTCCTGGGCCTGGGCGTCGCCACCGTGGGCATCGACGCGATCTCCGGCTCGGAGCGCTTCACGTACGGCTCCCCCAACCTGTTCGACGGCGTCTCCCTGGTGACCGTCTCCGTCGCGGTCCTGGCCCTCGGCGAGGTCCTGCACGTGGCCTCCCGGATCCGCCGCAACCCGGCCGCCCACCAGATGAAGGTCACCGGGCGCCCGTTCCTCTCCCGGGCGGAGCTCAAGGAGGCCGCCCCGGCGTGGGCGCGCGGCACGGCGATCGGGCTGCCCTTCGGCGTGATCCCGGTGGGCGGCGCCGAGGTGCCGACCTTCATGTCCTACGACCTCGAGCGCCGCATCGACCGCCGCCGCCCCAACCCGATGTTCGGCAAGGGCGCGATCCGCGGCCTGGCCGCCCCCGAGGCCGCCGGCAACGCCACCACCGGCACCGCGATGGGTGCGCTGCTGGCCCTGGGCCTGCCGGTCTCGGCGACCGCGGCGATCATGCTCGCCGCCTTCCAGCAGTACGGCCTCCAGCCCGGCCCGCTGCTGTTCGACCGGGCGCCGGAGCTCGTGTGGGCGCTGCTGGCCAGCTTCTTCATCGCGATGGTCGTGCTGCTGGTCATCAACCTGCCCTTCGCCCAGCTGTGGGCGAAGCTGCTGCTGATCCCCAGCCAGTACCTCTACGCGGGGATCATGGTGTTCTGCGGGCTCGGCATCTACGCCACCTCGGGGGCGGTCTTCGACCTGCTGCTGCTGCTCGGACTGGGCGTGCTGGGCTTCATCATGCGCCGCCACGACGTGCCGGTGGCCCCGCTGCTGATCGGCATGGTGCTCGGCCCGCTGGCCGAGACCAGCATGCGCGACGCCCTGCTGTCCTCCAACGGCGACTACTCGATCTTCGTCACCGGTCCCATCCCGCTGGTGCTCTACGGCCTGCTGTTCATCGTGCTGGCCGTGACGGTGCGCAACAAGATCGTCCACCGCGCCCGCCGGGACGTGTAGTCCCGCTCCTGCTCCGCCTGCAGCGCCCCGCCCCGGGAGTCCCCGGGGCGGGGCGCTGCGGTTAAACACAGACGTTACGGAGGAGAAACCACCGCGCCGCACCTCCCGGACATGCTTTACCTGTCAGATGACAGGAACTCCGCTCGGGCGGAGCCCAGGCGGGGAGAAGCACATGATCATTCTCGGGGTCGGCATCACCGTGCTGGCGGTGCTCATCATCGGCGTACTCGTGGCGCGCAAGGTGGACGGCGACAGCACCAACTATCTCGTGGCCGGGCGACAGCTGGGGATGCCCCTGGTCGCGGTGTCCCTCACCGCGGCGGCCGTGGACTCGAACGCCACCGTGGGCAACACGGACCTCACCTCCGGGTACGGCTTCTGGGCCGGGGCCTCCCTGGCCATCGGCCTGGCCGTGTGCCTCCTGCTCGCCGGGCTGTTCCTCGCCAAGCCCATGAACCGGATGCGCCTGTTCACCCTCGGCGACTTCTTCCGGATCCGCTACGGGCGCACCACCGAGACGCTCGCCTCGGTGATCATGATCTTCGCCTTCACCTTCCTGCTGGCCGGCAATCTGGTGGCGTGCGGCTTCCTGCTGGAGTACTTCGCGAACGTCCCGTACTCGATCGGCGTGGTCGTGGCCAGCGCCCTGGTGCTCAGCTACACCCTGGCCGGCGGGCTGTTCTCGGACGCCTACACGGCGGTGCTGCAGACCGTGATCACCGTGGTCGCGGCCGTGGCGCTCATCGTGTGGGTCGGACTGACCTACGGCATCGTGATCCCGGAGGGGATGGGCCCGTTCGACCTCGAGCAGCTGACCTCGGCGGAGGCCGGGGCGCCGATCAACTGGGCCACCTTGGTGGCCCTCGGCATCGGCGACCTCGTGGCGATCGACTTCATGCAGCGGATCTTCGGGGCGAAGAGCCCCGCCGTGGCCCAGCGCTCGTGCTTCGTGGCCGCCGGCACCACCGCGGTCATCGGCACGGTCTTCGCCCTCGTGGCGCTGACCGCGTCCTCCGTCCTGGGGCTCTCGGCGGAGAACGGGCCGATCCTCTACACGCTGCTGGGCGAGTACGCTCCCCCGCTGCTGGCGGTCCTGGTGCTGTCCGGGATCGTGGCCGCATCCTTCTCCACGGCCTCGGGAGCCATCCTGGCCACCTCCGCGGTGACCGTGCGCAACGTCTTCAACGTCCGCCGCACCGAGATCACCGGAGCCCACGACCCCCTCCTGCGCTGGACGCGCCTGGCCATGCTGCCGGTGGTGCTCATCGGGATCCTGCTGGCCGTGCGGGTCAGCCAGACCGGGATCCTGCTGACACTGGCCTTCGACCTCATGCTCGCGAGCCTGTCGGCCTCGTTCATCCTCGGCACCTTCTGGCGGCGCCCCGGCGCCCGGGCCGCCCTGGCCGCGGCGGTGGTCGGCCTGACCAGCCGGCTGGTGCTCCTCGTGCTGACGCCCACGATCTACGGCGCCCCCAACGATCTCCTCCACATCGAGAACACCGTGGTCACCAGCGCCTTCGACGGCTGGGCCACGCTCCTGGCCGGCGCCCTGGGCTGGCTCACCTACGTCCTGGTCGGCCTGACGACGGCGCGCCCGCAGACCGAGACGGACACGCAGCGGCTCGAGCTGTACCGCCTCTACCGCGAGCAGACCCCCTCCGGGTTCACACCCCGCGTGCGCACGGCTCCGGCCGCTGCCCAGCCGGCCGACCCGCAGGTCCCGGCTGGGGTCTGAGACCCGGAACGGCGGCACGGCGGGGCCGGGGGTGCGAGGACCGCACCCCCGGCCCCGCCGTGCCGCTGTTCCTGCCTGCGCCCCGGTCCCTGTGTCCGGCTCCCTGTGTCCCGCGGTCCTGCGCTCCGTTCCCTGCACCCTGTGCCCTGTGCCCCGTGGTCCTGCGGCCCCGTGCCCCGTGCCCCAGGATGGGAATCATGTCCCCGCACCGACCTCACGTTCCCACCGGCGCCGCCGTCTACGGGGTGATGGAGACGAAAGAGCCTTTCGAGACGCTGGTGACCCGGCACGGCCCCGTGGTGTGGCGGGTCTGCCGGGCCGTGCTGAGCTCCTCCGCGGACGCCGAGGACGCGTGGTCGGAGACGTTCCTGGCCGCCCTGCGGGCGTATCCGGAGCTGCCGGCCACCGCGAACGTCCAGGCGTGGCTGGTCACGATCGCCCACCGCAAGGCGGTCGACGTGGTCCGGGCCCGGTCCCGGGCGGCGGTGCCCGTGGCGTCGGTGCCGGAACCGCCCGCGCACCAGGACGCCCCGCACGAGCACGACTCCCCGCTGTGGGCGGCCGTGGCGGCGCTGCCGCCCAAGCAACGCCGTGTGCTCGCCTACCGCCATCTCGGCGGGCTGCCCTACCGGCAGATCGCCGACCTGCTGGGCGGCACCCCGGAGGCCGCCCGCCGCGCCGCCGCCGACGGCCTGGCCGCGCTCCGCAGGACCCTCGCGGAGCACCCCGACGGGACCCGCTGGAGCACCGGGCCCCGCCCGCAGATCCACGCAGATTCCCACGCCGAGCCCACCTCCGGGGTCCGCCCGGGGCACGACCGGACAGGAGAGGACCGATGACCACGACACCGCACCACTCGCCCCTGAGCAGCCTCCGCGCCGGCGTCCCGGTGCCGGAGACGGTGCTGCGGCGTCTGCACCGTCGCCTGGAGGTCGAAGCCGCGGGCGCCGGAATCCTCGACGTCGCGTACACCACGGTCGGCACCCCGGTGGGTGTGCTGCTGCTGGCGGCCACGGAGCAGGGCCTGGTCCGGGTGGCCTACGCCCGCGAGGACCACGAGCAGGTCCTCGCGGACCTGGCCCGCCGGGTCAGCCCCCGGGTGCTGCAGGCCCCGGACCGTCTGGCACCGGCCGTGCAGCAGCTCGAGGAGTACTTCGCCGGGGCCCGCACCCGGTTCGACCTGCCCCTGGACCGCTCGCTCTCGCACGGTTTCCGGAGGCTGGTCCAGGAGCACCTGCCCGGGATCGGCTACGGCACCACGCAGAGCTACGGTGCGGTGGCCCGATCGGTCGGGCGACCGCAGGCCGTCCGGGCTGTGGGCACGGCCTGTGCCACGAACCCGTTGCCGGTGGTCGTCCCGTGCCATCGCGTGCTGCGCAGCGACGGCGGACTGGGCGGGTACGTCGGCGGCCTGGAGGCCAAGACGGCGCTGCTCGATCTGGAGGCGGCCGCCTGAGGGCAGCCGGGCGGGACGGCGCACCAGCACGGCCGGACACCCGGTGACCGAGAGGGCCGGGTGCCCGGTGACCGACCCGGCTCACCGAGCACATCTACTCGACATATGTCAGCATCGGCATATCCGCGAGGGGGCGGGATCAGCGGTTCTCGCACGGCAGCGGCAGCACCTGGGACGTGGGCGTCAGCAGCACGTCCCACCGGTCGGAGAACGTGCGCACCACCCCGTGCAGGCGGGTGCGCGCGCAGGCGGCCTCCAGGAGCTGCCGGCGGTCGGTGCGATGCCCCGCCGGGCAGGACCCCGCACGCCGGGACGGGCGGGACGACCCAGGCGGACCGGGTTCCGCACGGTCAGGACACGGCCTCCCGGTAGGCGGCCCAGCCGCCGTGGCCGGTGATGTCCTCGGCGCCCTCCAGGGCGAAGGGCTCCACCAGGAAACCGGGCAGCTCCCGCCCGTCGGCGAGCTCGACCCGCCCGATGGCCATGGGCGCGGGCAGCCCGGCGACGAACGTGCCGAACGCAGCGGCGTCCAGCGCCCAGACCTCCACGGCGAGGGCCGCGCCGCGGTCCGGGACGCGCACCACCCCCGGCTTGGCGGGCACGGTGTCCAGGGCGACCATCCGGTAGGCGGCGGCCGTGCGGGTGGCCTCCACGAAACGGGCGTCCAGCGCGAGCAGCTGCGGGTTCAGCGGCTGTCCGCGCAGGTGCGCCCCGGCGACCACGAGCAGGACCTCCGCGGCGCCGGCAGCCGCGCCCGGGGTGGACGGCGGGGTGCAGGGCTCAGCGCTCATCGAAGCCTCCCTCCCGGGCCACGTCCACGAGCCGGTCGTCCTGGAAGGTGTCCCCCACCAGCTGCACGCCGAAGGGGAGGCCGTCCACCCGTCCGGCCGGGACGGCGAGCGCGCAGAGGTCGAGCAGGTTCACGAAGTTGGTGAAGCGGCCCATGCGACTGTTGGTGCCCACGGGATCGGCCGCGACCTCCGCGAGGGTGGGGTGGAACGTGGTGGTGGGCAGCACCAGGGCGTCGAGCGAGCCGAACACCTCCCGGGCTCGCCGGGCGCAGCGGTCGAGGAGGTCCTGGTCGGCGAAGACCCGGTGGGCGGGGATCCGCGCCGCGGCGCGGACGATCCGCCCCACCGTGGGGTCCACGTCCTGCGGGTGGGCGTCCACGAACGCGCCCACGGCCGTCCAGCGCTCGGCGACGAACGCGCCGTCGTAGAGCAGGGCCGCGGCCGCCAGGAATGGTTCGATGTCCACCGGCACGGTCCGGAAGCCCCGCTCCGCGAGCTGCCGGACGGCGGCGGCGTAGGCCTCGGCCCAGCCGGGGGCGAGCTCCCCGAGCTGCTCCGGCGCGGCGAACCCGACGACGCGGTCCAGCCGGGCCGGACGGGTCGCGGCGGCCGGGCGGGAGCGGGGGTCGCCCTCGTCGGTCCCGGCCATGACGTCCGCCGCGAGCCGGGCGAGGCACAGATCGCGGGCCATGGTGGTCACCACGTCCTGGCTCCGGCACGCGGGCACCACCCCGGTGGAGGGCACGGTGCCCTTGGTGGGCTTGACCCCGTACAGACCGTGCAGGGCGGCCGGCACCCGTCCGGACCCGGCGGTGTCGGTGCCCAGGGCGAAGTCCGCGACGCCGAGGGCCACGGCCACCCCCGAGCCGCTGGAGGACCCGCCGGAGATCCGGGCGGGGTCCTCCGCGTGCCGGACCGCGCCGTACGGGCTGCGGGTGCCGACCAGGCCGGTGGCGAACTGGTCGAGGTTGGTGCTGCCCAGCACCACCGCGCCCGCCTCCTTGAGCCGGCGGACGACGACGGCGTCGCGCTCCGGCTCGTGGCCGAAGGCGGGGCACGCCGCGGTGGTCGGCAGACCGGCCACGTCGATGTTGTTCTTCACCGCGAACAGGGTCCCGGCCAGCGGCAGGTGCGCGCCGGCGGCCCGGGCGGCGAGTGCCCGGGCGACGTCCTCGGCCACGTCCCGCTGGGGGCGCAGGCCGATCCAGACCTCCGGCCGGTCCGCCTCCTCGATCAGGCGGTAGCGCCGCGCCACGAGCTCGTGGGCGGCGCTCTCGGGCGCGCCCGGGTCCGGGCACCCCGCCGGGGCCGGCGGGGCTGCGGTCTCTGCTGTCGTGGTCATGCGTGCTCTCCTCGTGCTGGTGGGATCCGGGACGCCGCTCAGACGGTCTCGGCGGCCGGCACCGGCACGGTGGGTGCGGTGCCGGCAGGTGCCGTGTCGGTGCGTGCGGTGCCGGCGGACGCCGTGTCGGTGTGTGCGGTGCCGGCAAGTGCCGCGGCGGTCTGTGCAGCGGTGCCCGGTGCAGGGGCGTCCGGTGCAGCGGCGGCCGTGCGGATGACGGCCAGGACGGCGCCGGGACCCACGTGCGCCCCGGGTTCGACCACGACGCAGTGCACCACCCCGTCCGCGGGGGCCGTCACGGGGGCCTCCATCTTCATGGCCTCGACCGCCATCAGGGTCTGGCCCTCCCGGACGGCCTCGCCCACCCGGACGTCCACGCGGAAGACGTTGGCGGCGAACTGCGCCTCGACGCCCTCGCAGCCGTCGGGGATCTCCACGGCGACGTCGGCCTCCGGGGTCACCTCCGCGAGGGCGGCGACCCGCTCGAACTCGCCCGCCTCCTCCCACGCCCGGCGCTCGTCGTCGAAGGCCGCCGTGCGGCGGGCCTCGAAGGCGTCGATGTCCTCCCGGTGCTCGGCGAGGAAGGCCTGGTACTCGGCCATGGAGAACTCGCCCTCCTCGATCCGCAGGGGGAGCCGGCCCGCGGCCATGTCCGCGCGCATCTCCGCGAGCTCCTCGGAGGACACCGGGTACCACTTGATCCGGTCGAAGAACCGGAGCAGCCACGGGGTGCCCTCCTCGTAGGGACCGCGCTGCCGGTGGGTGGACCACACCTGGGTGGTCCGGCCCACGAACTGGTAGCCGCCGGGGCCCTCCATGCCGTAGACGCACAGGTACGCCCCGCCGATGCCCACGGCGTTCTGCGGGGTCCAGGTCCGGGCCGGGTTGTACTTGGTGGTGACCAGCCGGTGCCGGGGGTCCACCGGGGTGGCCACCGGGGCGCCCAGGTAGACGTCGCCCAGCCCCAGGACCAGGTACTCCGCTTCGAAGAGCACGGAGCGGACGTCCTCGACGGAGTCCAGGCCGTTGATCCGGCGGATGAACTCGATGTTCCAGGGGCACCACGGGGCGTCGTCGCGCACGCCCTTCTCGTAGCGCCGGATGGCCTCCCGGGTGGCGGGGTCGTCCCAGGACAGCGGCAGGTGCACGGTGCGGCTGGGCAGCCGCAGGTCGTGCGTGGGCGGCAGCCCGGCGTCGAGGACGAGCACGCGCTCGAGCACCTCGTCCAGACCGAGCCGGTCCGGGTCGAGGTGGACCTGCAGGGACCGGATGCCCGGGGTCAGCTCCAGGACGCCGCTCAGCGCCCCGTCGTCGACCTGCTGCTGCAGGGCCCGGCGCAGCGCCTCGATCCGCATCCGGGAGGCGATGTCCAGCGTCATCTCGCCGTACTCGACCAGCACGTTGGAGTCGCCGCTGCGCCGCACGGTCAGGGCGGGCCGGTCCGGGGTCGCGGGCACGGAGGTCACCACGCCGCCGTCGACCACGGCGTCCCGGCCCGGGGCCACCCGGGCCCGCGGGTCACGGCGGAGCTCCGCGGCCTGGGCCTGGGTGATGGGCACGAAGCGCACCCGGTCCCCGGCGCGCAGTTGGCCCAGCTTCCACTTCTGTCCCTCGGCCACCGTGGCCGGGCACGTGAACCCGCCCAGGCTGGGCCCGTCCGGGCCCAGCAGGATGGGCATGTCGCCGGTGTAGTCCACCGCGCCCACGGCGTAGGGGGTGTCGTGGATGTTGGAGGGGTGCAGCCCGGCCTCGCCGCCGTCACGGCGGGCCCAGCGGGGCTTGGGGCCCACCAGGCGCACGCCGGTGCGGTCGGAGTTGAAGTGCACCTCCCAGTCGGCGGCGTAGAAATCCTCCATGTCGGCCACGGTGAAGAATTCGGGGGCGGCGTGCGGGCCCTCCAGGACGCCCACCTCCCAGAAGGTGCCGACGTGCGGTCGCTCGGCCGGCGGGACGTCGGCGACCTCGTGCGGCACGGCCGGGGTGTTGATCCCCAGGACGTCGCCGGGGGCGAGGGCACGGCCGGCGGCGCCGCCGATCTCGCCCTGCACGAAGGTCGCGGCGGAGCCCAGCACCAGCGGGACGTCCAGCCCGCCCTCCACGAGCAGGTAGGCGCGCATGCCCTGCTCGGCGCGGCCGATCGCCAGGACGTCCCCGGCGGCCAGCTCGAGCACGGCCCACTGCGCCACGGGCTCCCGGTTCACCAGGACCTCGACGGGGGCGCCGGTGACCATGACCCGGGCGGGCGTGTGGAAGCGCAGGGTCGGCCCGGCCGCCGTGACCTCGAGGCCCGCGGCGCGCTCGGGGTTGCCCAGCGCCTCGTTGCCCAGCCGGAAGGACAGCTCGTCCATGGGGCCCGACGGCGGGATGCCCACCGGCCAGTACCCGATCCGTCCCGGCCGGTCCTGGACGGTGGTGAGCAGCCCGGACCGAAGCACCTCGAGGCGCGGCTGGGCGCTGCGCACGCCCTCCAGCGTGGCGGTGGAGTGCCGCACCTCCCGCACCGCGGGCAGCTGCGGGATCGCCCGCAGCACGCCCAGGTTGGTGGCCACGCCGTGCACGCGGGCCTGCTCGAGCGCGGCTCCCAGCCGCTCCCACGCCTGCTCCCGGTCCGCGCCGTGGGCGACGAACTTGCTCAGCAGGGGGTCGTAGAAGGCGCTGACCTCGGTGCCGACCTCGATCCAGGAGTCCACCCGGATCCCGTCGGGGACCACCAGCCCGGTGACGGTGCCCGCGCTGGGCAGGTTGTCCAGGTCGGTGTTCTCCGCGTACACCCGGGCCTCCACGGCGGCGCCGCGGGCGGTGAGCCCGGTGCCCATCATGGTGTCGTCGCCGCCGGCCAGGCGCAGCATCCACGCCACGAGGTCGACGCCGTAGACGGCCTCGGTGACCGGGTGCTCGACCTGCAGGCGGGTGTTGACCTCCAGGAAGGCGGCCTCCTGGCGCACGGGGTCGTAGATGAACTCGACGGTCCCGGCGGAGCGGTAGGCCACGGACGCGCAGAGCCGCCGGGCGGCGTCGTGGATCGTGGCGCGCACGGAGGGGGACAGGTCGGGGGCCGGGGCCTCCTCGACCACCTTCTGGTGGCGGCGCTGGAGGGTGCAGTCGCGGTCACCGACCACGAGGACGTCGCCGCGGCCGTCGCCGAAGACCTGCACCTCGACGTGCCGGGCCCGGTCCACGAGGCGTTCCAGGAAGACCCCGGCGGAGGAGAAGTTCGCCCCGGCCACGCGCCGGACGGACTCCCACGCCCCGCGCAGCTCCCCGGCGTCGCGGCACTCCTGCATGCCGATCCCGCCGCCGCCGGCGGTGGCCTTGAGCATCACCGGCCAGCCGATCCGCTCGGCCTGCGCGAGGGCGTCCTCGAGCGAGTCGAGCAGCCCCGTGCCGGCGAGCAGGGGCACCTCGGCGGCCACGGCGGCCTCGCGCGCGGTGTGCTTGGACCCGAAGATCCGCAGCTGCTCACCGGTGGGGCCCACGAAGGCGATGCCGGCCGCCTCGCAGGCCTCGGCGAAGTCGGTGTTCTCGGAGAGGAAGCCGTAGCCGGGGTGGATCGCCCCGGCCCCGGTGCGCCGGGCCGCGGTGATGATCCTGCCGATGTCCAGGTAGCTCTGCGCGGCGGGCGAGGCCCCGAGGTGCACGGCCTCGTCGGCGGCCGCGACGTGGAGGGCGCCGCGGTCGGCGTCGGAGTACACGGCCACGGCCCGCAGCCCGAGGGCCTGGACGGAGCGGATGATGCGCACGGCGATCTCGCCGCGGTTGGCCACGAGGACGGTGTCGAAGGCGCTCATGCTCACGCCTCCTGCCCGGCCGCGGCCGCCGTGCCGGCGGAGACGATCATCTCGGCGCGGGAGGGGTCGAAGCCGTTGCACGGGTTGTTGATCTGCGGGCAGTTCGAGACGACCACGAGCACGTCCCGCTCCGCTCGCAGGCTCACCGACAGCCCCGGGGCGGAGATCCCGTCCACGATCCCGAGCGCACCGTCGGGGTCCACCGGGACGTTCATAAACCAGTTGACGTTGGAGACCTGGTCCCGCTTGCCCATGCCGTACCGGGAGAGCTCGGCCAGGAAGTTGTCGGCGCACCCGTGCTGGGACCAGGTGTGGTGGCCGTAGCGCAGGGTGTTGGACTCCTTGGAGCAGGCGCCGCCGAGGGTGTCGTGGCGCTCCACGTCCGTGCCGACGACGGTCATGAGCGGGTCGTGCTCGCTGCTGCGCAGCACCGACCCGGCGCTCAGGTAGACGCTGTCCTGGCCCTGCAGGGTGGCCTGGGCACTGTAGGCCCGGGCGGTGTCCACGGCGTCGTAGACCAGGAAGTCGACGGCCTGGTTGCCGTCCACGTCCACGATGGTCAGCACCTGGCCGGCCCTCAGGACGGCGGACCAGGGGGCGAGCGGGGCCACGGTCTCGCGGCGCAGCTCGGGGCCGAACCGGGACGTGGGGGTTCCGGTGGCCGGGGCGGTGGTGGTGGTGGGAGCAGTCATGGCGGGGTTCCTCGTTCTCGTCGCTGTTCTCGTCGCGCGGGGCTCAGGCCAGGCCGCGGGCGCGGAGGTACTCGGCGGTGTTCTGGTAGGCGCGGCGGCGCTCGGGGGCGGAGTTCCAGGCGGGGGCCTCGGGCGTGGTGGGCCGGGCGCGCCAGGCGACCACGTCGAGCGGTGTGCTGACGTACTCCTCGCGCGGGTCCAGCGGGTGGGCGGCGTTGGCGATCAGCAGCACGCACGGCATCTCGGTGACGAGCGTCAGGGCGGCGCCCGCCCCGGCGGAGCCCGTGAAGACCGGGTGCCCGGAGGGGGTGATCTCGACGCCCTGGAAGAAGGAGACGCAGGGCGGGACGTCCCGGCGGGAAAGACCGTGCTTGGCGCCGGCGAGGACCAGCAGCTCGCGCCCGGCGGGGCTGGGTCCCTGCGGCTGACCGTCCCCGTAGCGCTCCTCGTTGCGCGCCCGGGAGCTGGCGCCGTAGAGGGCGTCGTGGCGGCCCGAGCCGTCCTCGACCACCGTGGCCATCGCCCGGCCCTGGTCGGAGAGCAGGACCTGGCCCGCGCCGGTGCGGACCTGCCACTGGATCTTCATGGTGTCGGCCACGTTGAGCCGCTCGAAGGTCTCGAAGGCGTTGTAGAGCAGCACCGACGCGCAAGCGTCACCCCGCACATCGGTGAGACGGACGGCGGTCCCGCGGTCCAGGACCTTGTGCGTGTAGTTGCCGCCGGCCACGCGCTCGGCCCACACGAGGTCCTGCGGGGCCACCCGCGCCGGGGCCGCGGTGCTGGTCGTGGCCGGGACGGTGGGCGCGCACTCGACCGCGGTGCCCTCCTGGGCCCGGGCGTGGGCGCGGGCTCCGGCGGTGGTCCCCGTCGAGGACGTGGTCTGGGTGTCGGTCATGGCCGGCTCCTTCGGGACGAAAGTCTTTTCTGTCGCTTGACAGATATGCAATCAGGCCCGGATTTCGCGCGGGTTCGGCGTCCGTTTCGGCTGTGTAACTCCGCCCCGCGGCAGCGCTCCCCGGGCTTGGTAGGTTCGGAGCCGTGACGAAGAGCCGAGGACGCCCCCGCAAGAGCACCACCTCCCCCACGGGGCGCGGCGCCGAGCAGGACATCCTCCACGCCGCCGGGGACCTGTTCGTGCGCCACGGCTTCGCCCGCACGAGCACCCGGGCCGTCGCCGAGGCCGCCGGCCTGCAGCAGGCCAGCGTCTACCACTGGTTCCGTTCCAAGGAGGACGTCCTGCTGCGCCTGGTGCTCGGCACCGTGCTGCCCTCCCGCCGGCTCGCCGAGCGGCTGCTCGAGGCGGACGCCCCGGGCCACGTGACGCTCTGGGCCCTGTGCTTCGCGGACACCCGCCTGCTCGTCGAGGACCCCCAGAACCTCGGGGCGCTGTACTTCTCGCCGGAGCTGCGCGGGACGGGCTTCGAGGAGTTCCACGAGAACCGGGACGCGCTCGAGCGGATCTACGGGACGCTGCTGGAACGCGCGAGCGGCCACCCCGCCACGGCCTTCGAGGCCGCCGTGGTGATGGGCCTCGTGGAGAACGTCATCCTCCAGCGGCAGCGGGCGGAGCCCCGGCTGCCCGAGGACGCGCCGGCCCGAATCGCGGACGCGGCGCTGCGGCTGGCGGGAGCGGGCGACCGGGTGACGGAGCGGACCCGCACCCTGGCCCTGGAGCTGCTGGAGCACCTCGCCCCGCCGGAGTGACCGGCCGCCGGGGACCGAACCCGTAGCATGGGAGGATGCTCTCGCGCCACGGATCTCCGGTCCCGACCAGCCCTGCGCCCCGGAGCGGAGGTGAGCGCTGATGTGCGGCATCGCCGGTGAGGTCCGGTTCGACGGCGCCGCCGCGGACCCGGGCACGATCCACCGCATGACGTGCGCCCAGGCCGGGCGAGGCCCGGACGGATCCGGCGCCTGGGCCCAGGGCCCGGTGGCCATGGGCCACTGCCGGCTGAAGATCGTGGACCTGAGCCCGTCCGGCGGTCAGCCGATGGTCGACTCCCGGCTGGGGCTGTCGATCGTGTTCAACGGCATGATCTACAACTACCGGCAGCTGCGCGAGGAGCTGCGCGGGATGGGCTACGAGTTCTTCTCCACCTCGGACACCGAGGTGGCCCTGAAGGCCTACCACCGCTGGGGCCGGGAGTGCGTCTACCACTTCCACGGGATGTTCGCGTTCGCGATCACCGAGCACACGAGCGGGCGAACGGTCCTGGCCCGGGACCGGCTGGGCATCAAGCCGCTCTACGTGGACCACACCGGCGCGCGGCTGCGGTTCGCGTCCACGGTGCAGTCGCTGCTGGCGGCCGGGGACGTCGACACCTCGATCGACCGCACCGCCCTGTCCTACTACCTCACCTTCCACTCGGTGGTCCCGGCACCGCGCACGATCCTCAAGGGCGTGCGGAAGCTGCCGCCGGCCACCGTGCGCACGGTCGAGCCCGACGGCTCGGCCTCGGACCACGAGTACTGGAACCCGCAGTTCACCCGCGACGAGGACCGTTCGGGATGGTCCGAGCAGGACTGGCAGGACGGGCTCGTGGAGAAGCTGCGCACCGCCGTGAAGCGGCGCATGGTGGCGGACGTGCCGGTGGGCGTGCTGCTGTCCGGCGGGATCGACTCGAGCCTCGTCGTCGCCCTGCTCGCGGAGAGCGGGCAGGAGGACCTGCAGACCTTCAGCATCGGCTTCGAGTCCCGGGGCGAGGAGTCCGGGGACGAGTTCGAGTTCTCGTCCCTCGTGGCCCGCCGCTTCGGCACCGAGCACCACCAGATCGCGATCGACGACGCCCGCCTGGTCCCGGCGATCGACCGGACCGTCGCCGCGATGAGCGAGCCCATGATCAGCCACGACTGCGTGGCGTTCTACCTGCTCAGCGAGGAGGTCTCGAAGCACGTCAAGGTGGTGCAGTCCGGTCAGGGCGCCGACGAGGTGCTCGGCGGCTACCACTGGTACCCGCCGCTGGCCGACGTCGCGCGCGACGACGCCCGGCAGACGTACTCCGAGTCCTTCTTCGACCGCCCGTGGTCCCGGCTCGCGAAGGTCCTCTCCCCCGACTGGATGGCCACCCACGACGCGCCCACGGCGTTCATCGAGCGCCACTTCGGCCGCCCCGGCGCGGAGACCGCCGTGGACGCCGCCCTGCGCACCGACTCCACGGTCATGCTCGTGGACGACCCCGTGAAGCGCGTCGACAACATGACCATGGCCTGGGGCCTGGAGGCCCGGGTGCCGTTCCTCGACCACGAGCTCGTCGAGTTCGCCGGGCGCATCCCGCCGGAGCTCAAGCTCGCCGACGGCGGCAAGGGCGTGCTCAAGCGCGCGGCCCGCGGCATCGTCCCGGACGAGGTGATCGACCGGAAGAAGGGCTACTTCCCCGTCCCGGCGATCCGCACCCTCGAGGGCGGGACCCTGGACCGGGTCGAGGCGGCCCTGACCGACCCGGCGGCGGTGCAGCGCGGGCTCTACAACTCGGAGGTCGTGGAGACCCTGCTGGCGGACCCGAACCGGCACCACACGCCGCTGCGCTCCAACGTGCTGTGGCAGCTGGGCCTGCTGGAGATGTGGCTGCAGGAGAACGGCATCTCCTGAGGCCACCACGCCGGCACCACGACGACGGCGCGCCCCTCCCCGTTGCGGGGAGGGGCGCGCCGCTGTCACCGGGGTGTCCCGGCGCCGGGTCAGCCGCGCCGGGTCAGTCGCGCCGGCCGGCGCCGACCAGCTCGTGCTCGGCCTCCGGGTCCGGCGCGGCGTCCCCCCAGCCGCTCGGACCGGCCGCGGCGGCCGGGTCGGCCGGCGCGGGCGTGCGCTCGCGGCGCAGGGATTCGCCCTCCACGTCCACGTTCGGCAGGATCCGGTCCAGCCCGCGGGGCAGCCACCAGGCCCTGTCCCCGAGCAGGTGCATGACGGCGGGGATGAGCATCATGCGCACCACGAAGGCGTCGACGAGCACGCCGAAGGCGAGGCCGAAGCCCAGGGGCCGGATCATCGCCATGTGGGAGAAGACGAACCCGGCGAACACGGAGATCATGATGATCGCCGCGGCGGTGACCACGGCCCGGCCGGCCCGGAGGCCCTCCTGCACGGCGGCCCGCGCGGAGCGACCGTGCACATAGGCCTCGCGCATCCCCGAGACCAGGAACAGCTGGTAGTCCATGGCCAGGCCGAACAGCACGCCCACGAGGAGCGTGGGCAGGAAGCTGAGCACCGGGCCGGGCGCGTGCACGCCCAGGAGTCCCCCCAGCCAGCCCCACTGGTAGATCGCCACCACGGCGCCCAGGGCGGCGAAGAGGGAGAGCATGAACCCGGCGGTCGCCACGACCGGCACGAGGACGGAGCGGAAGACGAGCACCAGCAGCACCAGGGACAGCCCGATCACCACGGTGAGGTACAGCGGCAGGGCGTCCGCCAGCAGCTGGGACACGTCGATGTTGCCGCCGGTCTGGCCGGTGACGCCGATACCCACCCCGTACTCGTCCTCCAGGGCCGGGGACAGGGCGCGCAGGTCGTCGACGAGCTGCTCGGTGGACTCGGCGGCGGGTCCGTCCACGGGCACCACCTGGAACGCGGCGGTCCGGCGGTCCTCCGAGAGCCCGGCCGGGACCACGGAGACGACGTCGTCGTGCGCCATGAGCTCCTCGCCCACGGTGAGCTGCAGCTCGGCGGCCTCGGAGGCGTCCGTGCCCTCCGGCAGGTCGGCGACCACGAGCAGGGGGCCGTTGGCGCCGGCGCCGAACTTCTCGTCGAGCAGCTGGTAGGTGCGGTACTGGGTGGAGTCCTCGGGCTCGGACGAGGCGTCGGGCAGGCCCAGGCGCATCGAGGCGGCGGGCAGGGCGACGACGACGAGCGCGAGCACGCCGATCACGAGGGTCAGCACCGGGTGACGGGTGGCCACGCCGGGCCGGGGCTCCCCGAGGTGGGCCGGCCGGCGGGCCGCCCGGGTCCGGGCACGGGCGGGGAGCAGCCGTTCGCCCAGCAGGGAGAGCAGCGCCGGGGTGAGGGTCACGGCGATCAGCACGGCCACGGCCACGCAGACCGCCGCCGCGGTGCCCATGACGCCCAGGAAGGGGATGCCGGTGACGTTGAGCGCGGCCAGGGCGATGATGACGGTCAGCCCCGCGAAGACCACGGCGTTGCCGGAGGTCCCGGTGGCCAGGCCGATGGACTCGTGCAGCTCCGTGCCGGCCAGCAGCTGCTGGCGATGGCGGTGGAGGAGGAACAGCGAGTAGTCGATGCCCACGGCCAGGCCGAGCATGACGCCCAGCATCGGGGTCACCGACATCATGTCCAGCACCCCGGAGAAGGACAGCACGCCCAGGGCGCCGACGGACACCCCGGTGAGCGCCATCAGCAGGGGCAGCCCGGCGGCCACGAGGGTGCCGAGCATGACCAGCAGCACGATGCCGGCGACGACCACGCCGATGACCTCGGCGGGACCGATGACCTGGGAGATGTCCTGGGCGATCTCCAGGGAGTACTCGGTCTGCACGCCCTCGATCGGCGTGCCGTCCACGGCGGCCTGCAGGGCCTCCTTCTCCTCGGCGCTGACGGCCTCCTGCTCGGCGGTGAAGGTCACCACGGCCATGGCCGTGGTCCCGTCCGCGGAGACCGTGCGGGTCTCCGCGGCCAGGGCGAGCATGCGCTCGCCGCGCTCGAGCTCGGGCAGCCCGGCGGCCAGCTGCTCGCGGTTGCGCTCGAGCTCGGCGCGGCCGTCGTCGAGGGCCTCCTGGCGGGCGTCGAGCTCGTCCAGGACCCGGTCGGGGGCGTCGGCCCGCTCGGCCTGCTCCCGGGCGTCGTCGAGCCTCTGCTGGTTCTCGTCGAGCGTCTCCTCGGCGACGGCGAGCCGGTCGCGGCCGTCGGCCGCCTGCTCGCGGGCATCCGCGAGCTGCTGCTCCTGCTCCTCGCGCTCGTCCTGCGCGGCGAAGGGGTCCAGGACGGCGTCGACGCCCGGGGAGGCCTCCGCGGCGGCGAGCGCCTCGCCGATCCGCTCGCGCTGGTCGGCCGTGAACGGCTCGCCGCTCTCGGTCCGGAACACGATCCGGCCGGTGCCGTGGCCGGCGTCGGGCAGCTCGTCCCGGAGCTGGTCGGCGAGCCGCTGGGTCTCGGTGCCGGGAACGGTGATCGCGTTGGTCAGCTGACCGCCGAAGGCCGCGAAGGCGCCGCCGGCGAGGAGCAGGACCGCCGCCCAGGCCGCGACCACGGTCCAGGCGCGGCGGGCGGCGAAGCGCCCGAGTCGGTACAGCAGATGTGCCATGTCTCTTCTCTGTCGTTCGTGCCCGGGACGCCGCGTCAGGAGCGTCGTGCCGGGCGGGTCGTGTCCGGAACGCCGCGTCAGGAGCGTCGTGCTGGGCGCGTCGTTGCCGGGGGTGGGTCGAGCGCGGGCCGCCGTGCCGGGAGCGCGGGCCGCGCGTGCGGGTCAGTCGGCGAACCCGTGGCGCAGGCGGTCCACGGCGGTGCGCAGCAGCCGGTGCCAGGTCATCCGGCTGTCGGGGGTGTCGACCGCGCCGGTCTCCTCGGCCCACCGCTCGAAGGCCACGGCCAGGCCGTGCAGCAGCAGGCTCGCGAGCAGGTCCACCGTGAAGGGGGACGCGCCCGGGACACGGTGGGTGATCTCGGACACCAGCCGGGCGGTGAGGGTCTGGAACACCTCGTGCGCCCACACCGCGGTGGTGGGACTGCCCTCGCTGGCGCCCATGAGATGGGCGATGTGGCACATGGCGGGCACGAGCTCGGTGCGCTCGATGACGTCGGCCAGCTGCTCGAGGACGGCCCCGGGACTCGGGTGCACGGGCGGCGGGGTGGCCTCCACCACGCGCGCGAAGTTGTCGACGAACACCCCGAGCAGCTCGGTGAAGCGCGCGTAGACGGCGTCGTCCGCGGAGGCGAAGTGGTTGAAGATCGTACGCCGGGAGACCCCGGCCCGTTCGGCGAGGTCGTTGACGGTGAAGCGGCCCACTCCCCGCTCCGCGGCGAGGGCCGCGGCGGCGTCGATGATGGCGCGGCGGTTGTGGTACTTCACGGCCTCCCGCCGGTCCTCCGGGGGGCGGTCCTGATGCGGTTCGGCGGGCAGAGTCGTCACATCCCGTGACACTAGGTGCAACAGTGCACTAAGTGCAACATTGCACACCGTGCAGTCGGTTACCTCAGAGCGCGCCCCGGTCAGCAGCAGGGGCGTCCTGCGCCCAGGTCAGGCGGGCGAGGCGGGAGGCGAGGCGGAGGGATGCCGTGGACGGGCGCGGCGGGCCGGGCGCGGAGGGGTGCCGTGGACGGGCGCGGCGGGCCGGGCGCGGCGGGCAGCGCGGTCGGGTCGCGCAGCTCAGCCGGGCGGGTTCGCCAGCGCCCGTGCGCGGGCCGCGGACGGCGAGACGCCATAGGCGGCCTTGAACACGCGGGAGAAGTGGGCGGCGTCGGGGAAGCCCCACCGGGCGGCGATCCGCGCCACGGGGACCCCGGCGCTCATGGGGTCCTCGAGGGCGCGCCGGCACCGCTCGAGCCGGCGCGTGCGGACCCAGGTCGAGACGGTGGTGCCCTCGTCCTGGAAGATCTGGTGCAGCCGCCGCACGGAGATGTAGTGCGCCCGGGCGATCGTGGTGGGGTCGAGGTCCGGCCGGCCGAGATTGGCCTCGACCCAGTCGTGCACCCGGGCCCGCAGCCGGTCCTTCTCGTGGGCGGAGGCCGCCACCTGGTCGTCGAGCTCGAGGTTGAAGGAGGTGGTGAGCAGGTCGAGGGCGGAGTTGCCCAGCCGCTGGCCGTTCATGCCGGTCAGGGCATCCATGTGCTCGGCCATCGAGGCGAGGAAGGACGCCACCATGTTGTGCACGGCGCCCTCGGGGCCGAGCCGGCAGGCCCGGAGCTGCGCGACGGCGGCCGGCGGGAGGTCCAGGACGCGGTGGTCGAACATCAGCACCAGCAGCCGGGAGTCCTCGGGGAACTCCAGGCGGTAGGGCTCGGAGGTGTCGTAGAGGGTGAGGTCCCCGGGGCCCAGGACGCTGCGCCGGCCGTCCTGTTCGACCACGCAGCGCCCCTCCAGCTGCAGGTTCACCTTGAAGCGCCCGCCGCCGGTGTCCCCGGGCCCGGACGGGACGCGCTCGACCGCGTGCGGCGAGAACCGCAGGTGCGAGACGTGCAGGTTCCCCGCCTCCCGGCCCACGAGCCCCGCCCGGAAGGTCCGGGCGGCCGCGGTGGTGCAGTTCAGCGGCACGAAGGAGCGGGAGGTCAGGCGCGACCAGTCCCGGATGGACTCCACGAGCTCAGGGCTCGTGGCGGTCCGTCCCGGCCCGGCCGGCGTCAGCGCCATCGCTCGATCCCTCCCTGTCCTGCACGGTGCGGACCGCAGGGGTCCGCACCGTGACCGACATCACGTCTGGATCGCCATATTAGACCGCCTGGTAGGTAATTCGCTGTTTGTGTCGTCGCACCCAGCCGACGGCGAGGGTCGCCACGATGAGCTCGACCCCCACCACGAGGAGCATGCCGCCGTGGCCCGCCCCGGCGGCGGCCACCGTGGCCTCTCCCCCGTGGGCGGCGTGGGCGCCGTGCGCCCCGGGCGCTCCGGCCAGCAGCGGGAGGAGCAGCACGTGGCCGAGCGCCATCGCGAGGGCCATGCCCATGGTCATCCGCACCGGGCCGGCGGGATCGCCGGCCCGGACGAGCCCGGCCAGGCAGGACAGGCACAGCAGCGCCATGACCCCCATGAGCAGCGACCAGCCGGGGCCGTGGGCGCCGGTGAGGGCCATCTGCGCGTGCAGGGCGACGGAGGCGGTCACGCCCAGCACGAGCAGCACCCGGAGGGGGTCGACGCCGGGGCGCGCCTGCCCGGGCGCTCCGTCCGGTCGGGCCGAGGCCCCGCGGAGGCCACCGGACTGCCCGCGACGGGGTGTCGCGGTGCCCCCGGGCCGGGGTGTCGCGGTGTCCCCGGGCCGGGCCGGCGGCCGCGGCGGACGGAGCGACCGGCGCACCTCCCCGATCGTGTCCGGCATCCCGCCCGCCGGCTCCAGGACGGTCACCGTGCGTCCCCGGCCACGCCGGCCGCCTCGGACGCCCCGGACGCTTCGCGCGCCCCGGCCCCTTCGGACGACGCGGGCGCCCCACGCTCCCCCGGAGCGGCCGGCGGCGCCACGGACCCGCCGCCCTCCACGGCGCGGCCCGAGCCGACCCCGGCGAAGACCTCGGGCCGGCGGCGGCGGAGGTACTCGCCCCAGAGCAGGCCGGCGAGCCCGGCGCCCAGGATGATCGCCGGCATGACCACGGCCAGGAGGCTGGGCCCCTCGGCGCCGATGAGCACGTCGAAGTTCACCAGGACCAGGAGGAAGACCGCCCCCAGCCCCACCGCGGACAGCCCGGGGGCGATCCAGCGCACCCAGGCGGACTGCCCGCCCGGGTCCCGCCGGAAGTGCCCGATGACCGCCAGCGAGGTGATGGCCAGCAGGAAGATCAGCCCGAACGCCCCCGCGTTGACCAGCCACGTGAACAGGGTCAGCACGGGGAAGAGCGGGCCGAGCTCGGAGCCCTGCCCGGCGATCGCGAAGACCGTCACGAGCACCACGGCGAGCGCGCTCTGCGTGAGCGAGCCGGCCACCGGGGCGTGGTTGCGCCGCCCGACGGCGCCCAGCCACCGCGGGAGCACGCTCTCGCGGCCCAGCGAGAAGAAGTACCGGGCCACCGCGTTGTGGAAGGCGATGAGCGCGGCCAGCAGGCTGGTGATGAACAGGACCTGGGCGATGTCGGCGAGCAGCACCCCGCCGTGCTCGCCCAGGAACACGAACACGAGGTCCGGACCGTACTGCTGGGAGGCGGCCACGATCCCGCCCGGGCCGACGCCCACGGCCAGGGCCCACGCGGAGACGGCGTAGAACACCGAGATGATCGCCACCGCGGTGAACGTGGCCCGCGGGACGGCGCGCGCGGGGTCCTTGGCCTCCTCGCTGTAGATCGCGGCGGACTCGAAGCCCATGAACGCGGCGATGCCGAAGGACAGCACGGCGCCGATCCCGTAGGTGAAGAACTCGGAGGGCATCAGGGGCTGGGCGGTGATGCCCTCCGGCGCCACCCCCAGGGAGACCACGTCGACCACGATCACCACGAGGAACTCGAGGGTGACCAGGACCGCGATGACCTTCGCGGAGAGGTCCACCCGGCTGACCCCCAGCAGCCCCACGAGGACGAGCCCGGCGAGGGCCGCCGCCCACCACGGCACCGCGAGGCCGAGGCGCGCCTCCAGGAAGGAGGACAGGACGAAGCCGAAGATCCCGTAGAGCCCGATCTGCATCGCGTTGTAGCTGATGAGGGCGAGCCAGGAGGCCCCGATGCCCTGCCGGGCGCCGAGCCCGTCGGCCACGTAGGCGTAGAAGGCGCCGGCGTTGGTGATCCGCGAGGACATCGCCCCGTAGCCCACGGCGAACAGGGCGAGGATCACCCCGAGGACGAGGAAGCCGAGGGGCACCCCGAGCAGGCCGGTCACGGCGAAGGTGGACGGGACGCCGCCGGCGAGGACGGTGAGCGGCGCGGAGGCCGCGATGATGAGGAAGACCAGCGACGGGACGGTCAGCGTCCGGCGCTCCAGGCCCGTGCTCTCGGTGAGGTGGCCGTGCTCGGCGGCCCGGTCGCTGCGGTTCACATCGGTGCTCACGGTTCAGCCCTCGCAGCCGCAGTCGTGGGCGGGGCGGGCGCTGCCGTGGTCCCGGCCCGGGTGGACGCCGCCGTGGTCGTGGCCCGTGATGGCGTGGGCGCCCTCCGTGGCGGGCACCGGATCGGCGTGGCCCACCTCGGTGCCGCAGCACGTGCCGCCGGCGGTGGACCAGTCCGGCAGGTCCAGCGCCGGGTTGCGGTCCAGGAAGCCGTAGGGCTTGAGCCAGAAGCCGTAGTAGTCCACGGGCATCACCGGCCAGTCCTCGGTGCGCGGGATGTGGGTGGGCCCGAAGGTGTGCCACAGCACCACGTCGGTGTTCTCCAGCGGGCGGTCCTGCTGCACCCACTCGCCGAGGCCCCCGCCCGCGTGCTGATTGGGGTACACGCCCGCCGGGAAGCGCTCGTCCTCGTCGAAGGGGGTCACCCACAGGTGGTGGGTGGCGAACTGGGCCCGGTGCCACACCGAGGAGCCCTCGGCGGCCAGCAGGCGCGGGCCCGGCATGGGGATCAAGTGGTAGGCGGTGGGCTCGCCCACGTGGTTGCGGCGGTTGGGGTTGGTGACGAACCACTTGCGCCCGGTCTCGGTGTTCGCGTCCCGGACGCCCTCGGACTCGCGGGTCACGTCGGTGCGGGACCACGTGAAGGCGTTGCCGTACGGGTTGTCCTCGCCCATGGGGATGCGCACCAGGTTCTCCTCCTGCACGGAGTTCTCCATGCCGTCGACGGCGACGTCGAGACGGGCGCAGAAGATGTGCTGGTGCACCGGCGCCTGGATCCCCGGGGCGATCTCGTGGGAGTGCCGGTTCGGCTGCCCCGGCTCGCACGCGCCGGCGAAGACGATGCCGGTGGCCTTGGCCTCCACCTGGATGGAGCCGTCGAGGTAGAAGTACCAGAAGAAGCCGTACTCGTAGTTGCCGATGGTCGCGAAGTAGCTGATCACCAGCCGGCGGGAGCGGCGCACTTGCGGGGCCTCCCCGAACTCGGTGTGCTTCCAGAGCACGCCGTAGTCCTCCTCGTGCACGCACACCGCGTGCGGGATCTCCATCGGGTGGCCCTCGTCGTCGGCCACGAACGCGTCGAAGTACTTGATGACCCCCAGGCAGTCGCAGCCCAGTTTCAGGGAGTTGGCGTTCTTGCCCAGCAGGTACTCCCCGGCGTCGAAGTAGCTGATCCAGAAACGGGTGTTCGTGGTGTCCCCGTAGGGCACGACCATCTCCGGCACGGAACCGCGGTAGAGCACCGAGCGGTCCTCGGGCTGCTCCCCGGTGTCGTCGCGGAAGGTGACCTGGTTGAGCACCAGGCCCTCCTGGGCGTTGAAGCCGATGCGCAGCTTCCAGTTCTCCCAGGTGACGTGGGTGCCGTCGACCTGGAAGGACGGGCCCTCCGGCTGGACGATGTCGAGGGGCTTGAGGGTGGTCCGGGCCGGGCCCACGTGCTCGGGGGTGTAGTTGGCGTCCGCCATGGGCACGGGGACGTCGCCCTCGTCCTCGATCCGGACGACCTCCCCGGCCGTGAGGTCGATGTGCGCGATGAGCCCCTCGACGGGGTGGCCCCAGGGGTTGTCGCCCTCGAACCGGCGGTGGAAGGTCAGGGAGCGCATGACCCGCTTGCCCGTCTCGTCCTCCCGCGGGAAGAAGCCGGGCGCCAGCGGGGCCACGAAGGTGTGCGTGGTGTCCTCGATCCCCCGGCGGGCCATGGCCTCCTGCCAGCGCGGGTCGGCCATGACGATCTCGGCGGCACGGTCGTACTCCTCGAACATGTACTGCGCCTGCCCGTAGGGGTGCTCTCCCGTCCGCAGGGTCTCGACCGAGAGGACCGCACCGGCGGTCACGGAGACGAGCACCCGCCGCGTCTCGGCGGTGTCGGTGTCCAGCAGCGTGATGTCGAGCGACCGGTCGAAGTCGTCGCCGTCCGTGTGCGCCAGGACGACGGACTTCGGGGGCTCCACGGGCATCACCCGGGGGAACCGGGTGGACGGGCGCAGGAGGCCGGCCTGCTCCAGCACCGCGCGGGCGGCGGAGATCTCGGCGGCGGTCAGCATGTCGAGCGGGTGGGTGACCCCGAGCTCGGAGGGCGAGGTGGTGAGAGCGGTCTGCTGCACGGTGGTACTCCTTCGGCGGGAACGGGTGCGACCCCGGGTGGGAACACGATCAGTGTGAGCGCGGGCACAGTCCTGGGGGCGGGCTCCGGACGTTGACTGCACGCGCCGTCAACGGGCGTGCGCAGGCGGTCAAGGGAACGGGGCTCCGGGCGGCGTGGCCTACCGTGGGCCCTGGGAACGGCCGGCACGACGGAGAGGACAGCAGTGGAGCGGGAGGACAGCGCCCGGCACGCGGACCGGCGCCCGGTCGACGACGAGGAGCAGCTCGGCCTGGCGGAGGGGCTCGCACGCCGGCTCGACCGGCCGATGGGCGTGCTGGGCGTCCTGTTCCTGTTCGTGGTGCTGGGCCAGCTGCTCGCCGAGGACCCCGGGCTGGTGGCCCTGCTCAACGTGGCCGGCTGGCTGTTCTGGGCCGTGTTCGTCGGCGAGTTCCTGCTCCGGGCGTACATCGCCCGGTTCTCCGCCCGGTTCTGGAGGCGCAACTGGTGGCAGGTGCTGTTCCTGCTGCTGCCCTTCCTGCGCTTCGTCCGCGCGCTGCAGGCCGCCCGGCTGCTCCGGATCGCCCGGCTGACGCGGGCGGGGAGCGTGCTCTCGGCCGGGGTCCGCGGCTCGCGCTCGGCGGGGAAGCTGCTGTCCAGCCGGATCGGCTGGCTCGCGGCGGTCACCGGCGTCGTCGTGCTGGTCTCGAGCCAGCTGCTCTACGTCCTCGGGCACTACGAGGAGTACGGTCCGGCGCTCTCCGACGCGGCGATGTCCACCGTCACGGGCCGGGAGCTCGGGGCGCAGGGCGGCTTCCCCCGCGTGCTGGAGGTGGTGCTGGCGCTCTACTCGGTGGCCGTCTTCGCCACCCTGGCCGGCTCGGTGGGGGCGTTCTTCCTGCGGGGCGAGGCAGCGGCCGGCTCCGCGCCGGCGGACGGACCTGCGGACCGGCCCGACCCCCGGCCCGACCCCCGGCCCGTGGACGGACCCGCCGGCGGACCCGGGCCCGGACCTGCGGCCGAGCTCGGGAACGGGCCGGCGGCCGGCTCCGGGACCGGCCCCTATGCGGGCCGGGAGGGCGCCGAGTAGGCTGGGCCCGACCGAACAAATCAGCAGGCTGTCCATCCGGTTCGGAGGGCGGCCCGAGGAGGAGGATCGATGAAGGCTCTGACATGGCAGGGAAAGCGCTCGGTGAGCGTCGAGGAGGTCCCGGATCCGCAGATCCAGGAGCCCACGGACGCGATCGTCCGGATCACCTCGAGCGGCATCTGCGGCTCGGATCTGCACCTGTACGAGGTGCTGGGCCCGTTCATGGACAAGGGCGACGTCGTGGGGCACGAGCCGATGGGCATCGTCGAGGAGGTCGGCTCGGCCGTCACCCACATCAAGGCCGGGGACCGGGTGGTCATCCCCTTCAACATCTCCTGCGGGCACTGCTTCCTGTGCAACCAGGGGCTGCAGTCGCAGTGCGAGACCACTCAGGTGCGCGAGTACAACAGCGGGTGCGCCATCTACGGCTACTCCCGCATGTACGGTTCGGTGCCGGGCGGTCAGGCGGAGTACCTGCGGGTGCCGCACGCCGACTACGGGCCCATCAAGGTCCCCGAGACCGGTGAGGACGAGCGGTACCTGTACCTCTCCGACGTGGTGCCCACCGCGTGGCAGGCCGTGCAGTACGCCGCTCCCCCGGAGGGCGGCTCGCTGGCCGTGCTGGGGCTGGGCCCGATCGGCCAGATGTCGGCCCGGATCGGCCGGCACCTGGGCTACCGCGTGCTCGCGGTGGACCCCGTGGCCGAGCGCCGGGCCATGGCCGAGCGCCACGGCATCGAGACGCTGGACTCCGCGGGCGAGGTGGCCGAGCGGCTGAAGGACCTCACGGACGGCCGCGGCCCCGACGCGGTGGTGGACGCGGTGGGGATGGAGGCGCACGGCTCCCCGGTGGCGGGCATGGCCCACCAGGCGGTCGGGCTGCTGCCGTCCCCGCTGGCCCGCAAGGCCATGGAGACGGTCGGCACCGACCGGCTCGACGCCGTCTACACCGCCATCGACGCCGTCCGCCGCGGCGGCACGATCTCGCTCAGCGGCGTGTACGGCGGCACCAAGAGCCCGCTGCCGCTGCTGACGATGTTCGACAAGCAGATCCAGCTGCGCATGGGCCAGTGCAACGTCAAGCGCTGGATCGACGACCTGCTGCCGCTCGTCGACGACCCCTCCGACCCGCTGGGCGTGCTCGACCTCGCGACCCACCAGGTGCCGCTCGCGCAGGCGCCGGAGATGTACGAGAAGTTCCAGAAGAAGGAGGACGGCTGCATCAAGGTGGTGCTCAAGCCGTAGCGCCGCCCGCAGCGGGCGTGCGCCGGCCCCCGGTCCTCGTGCGGACCGGGGGCCGGCGCACGCCCGGTCCCGCCGCGGCAGGTCCCGGCCGGTCCACCGCACTGCGTGTGCCGCGCTGGACCCGCCGGGCGCCGTCCGCCAGCCTCCTCCCCCGGGCTCCTCCCCCGGGCTCCGCCCGGTGCGCTCCGCCCGCCGCGCTCAGCCGACCGTGATCCGCACCCGCGCCGGGAGCAGGGCGGCGAGATCGCCGTCCAGGGCGAGGGCGGGGGTGGACGAGCCGAGGGCGGCGTCCGGGACGCCGTGCACCGCCATGCGCAGGGCGAGCTCCGAGGTCAGCCACGGGGTGGTGCCGTAGCCGGGGTTGCCCTCCGCCTCCAGCACGGCGGGGAAGGCGCTCCCCTGGTGCGTGGTGAACGCGCCGCGGGTCGTCCACGACCAGCCGGTGTGCACGTCGCCGACCGGCCCCGTCCCGGCCTGCGGCAGGACGCGCGCCAGGGCCTCGGCGAGGCGCGTGCGCACCGGGTGCGGCAGACCGGTGGCGAGACCGGCGAGCGCCTGGACAACGGCCACCGCCTCCGCGGCGGCGAAGCGGCCGGCGCCGCGCAGCCCGCCCGAGCGGCCCACGGCCATGGCCTCGCGGAAGGCCAGGGGGTGGGTGGCGGCCCCCGGCACGGGGCTGAGGGCCTGGGTGCGGTGCACCACCGGCGGGTTGATCGCCGCGAGCGGGCTCATGGCCGCGAGCACCTGGCCGTCGGCGGTCCGGGCACGCAGGCGCAGGGGGCTGGCAGCCCGGACGGCGTCGGGGTCCGCGGCGGTCCCGCAGCCCGGCGCGGGGTCCGGCAGTCGGGCGGCGACGTCACCGGTGCGGGCGGGATCGGGGTCCCGCAGCACCTCGACGAGGCTCTGCACGGTCCCGCCCGAGACCGACTCCGAGAAGCCGGTCCCCGGCGGGGTGCGCACGGAGGTCACCAGGTCCGCGGTGCGCAGGGTCTCGCCCCGGGCAGCGGCGTGCCGGCGGGCGGCGTCGACGAGGACGTCGGCGGGCAGGGCCTCGAAGCCCGCCGTGTGCACGAGCGCGATCCCGGCGTCCCGCGCCGCCCCGTGCAGGTCACGGTCGGTGCGGTGCACGAGCTGGGACTCGCCCGTCACGTCGACGTAGTGGGTGCCCTCCGTGACGCACGCGGTGAGCACCGGGGGAGCCAGCCGCGTGTAGGGGCCCGCGAGGTCGACCAGGACGTCGAGGCGGCGGACGAACGCGCGCAGGGAGGCGGGGTCGGCGATGTCCGCGTGCAGGATCTCGGGGACGGGGAGCCCCCGTTCGGCGCACAGGGCACGCACGCGCTCGGGGTCCCGGGCACCGACGACGACGTCCGCCCCCGCCTCGGGTGCCCGCGCCAGGAGATGGGCGAGCGCCACCCGCCCGGTGATGCCGGTGGCGCCGAGCAGGCCCACGACGGGCCGGGAGTTCTGCTGGGGTTCCATCCGGCCACTCTAGGGGAACGGCCCGGCCGCCGGCCGGGCGCAAGGGGGGCCCGGTCGGTGCTTCGTCCCTGGTGGCGTTCAGCTGCGGGGCCTACCGTGGTGGTCGGGGAACCGCGTTCCCCGACCACTCCGACGACCCGCACCGCCGACCTGCACCATCCGTCCCGCACCGCCGACCTGCACCATTCGGGCCGCGCCGACGTCCCGCACCGTCCGTCCCGCACCGCCGACCCGCACCGTCCGTTCCGCGCCGACGACACGCCCCGACCTGCCGCACGCGCCCAGCCGGCACCGGGAATCCGCATCCCTCGAGAAAGGCTCCGCCGTGACCGCCTCCCCGGCCTCCCCCGCAGGCGTCCGCCGCACCGACCCGCGGCCCACCCGGGCGGACCGCGTCCGGCAGGTCGCGGTCACCGTCAGCGAGATCGCGTGCCTGCTGGGCACCCTCGTGGGGATCGGCGTCTTCGGCACCCGGGTGGAGGAGTCCGCCGGGGGCAGCCTCTCCGCGGACGCCACCCTGCTCGCACCGGCCGGTCCGGCGTTCTCGATCTGGTCGGTGATCTACCTGGGGCTGTTCGCCTACACCGTCTGGCAGTGGCTGCCCTCCCGGGCCACGGACCGCCGCGCGCGGGCCACGGGCTGGCTCGCGGCGGCCTCCATGCTCCTCAACGCCGGCTGGCTGCTGGTCACGCAGCAGGGCTGGATCTGGGCCAGCGTGGGGGTCATCGTCGCGCTGGTCCTGGTCCTGGGCCTGCTGGTGGACCGCCTGACGCGGGTCCAGGGCCGGCGCGGCCTGCTCGACCTGGTGGTGGTGGACGGCACCTTCGGCCTCTACCTGGGCTGGGTGTCCGTGGCGACGGCGGCCAATATCGCGGCCGCCCTCGTGTCCTCCGGCGTGCCGCAGGAGGGCCGGGGTGCCGAGTGGATCGGCGTCGCCGTCGTGCTCGTGCTCGCCGTGGTCGTGGCCGCGATCCAGCGGCGGGTCGGAGGCCGCTGGGCCGTGGCCGCGGCGTCCGCATGGGGGCTGTCCTGGATCGCGATCGGCCGGGCCACCGACGAGCCGCGGTCCATGCTCGTGGCCTGGGGGGCGGCCGCGGCCGCGATCCTCGTGGTGCTGGCCACGGCGCACTTCCGCCGGCGCGCCGTCCCGCTGGTGGACGAGCGGCACTGAGGGTCCCTGCCCTCCCCCGCCGCCGCCCACCCCGGCGGTACAGTGCGGCAGGTCGGCGCGGCGGGACGGCACGCCGGACGACGCAGCAGGACAGTACGGCGGATCAGCCGCGCAGCTGCCGGAGCGCCCGCACGGCCGCGTCCCCGTAGCCGCCGCCGAAGCGCACCGCGTGCACCAGCAGCGGCGGCAGCTGGTACCACGGCACCCGTGCCTGCCAGCCGGGCGCGAGCGGGTGCTCGGCGTCGTAGGCGGTCAGGCACTCCTCCCCGAAGCCGCCGAACAGCAGCATCATGCCGATGTCGACCTCGCGGTGGCCCCAATACGCCGACGGGTCGATCAGCCAGTTCCGCCCGTCCGCGTCCACGAGCCGGTTCCCGGCCCACAGGTCGCCGTGCACCAGGGTGGGCGGCTCCGGCGGCCCGGCGAGCTCCTGTGCCCGCGGGGCCAGCTCCTTGAGCAGGTCCGCTGCGCGGGGGTCGATCCGGCCGGCCCCGACCGCCTCCCGCAGGAGCGGGCGGATCCGCCGCTCGAGCAGGAACGCGGCCCAGTCCCCGGTGGGGGACAGATCGACCGCGAAGGACCCGATCCTGCCGGGCAGCGCCGGGTCCAGGCCGCCGAACGCGTCGCCCTGCGCACGGTGCAGTGCCGCGAGCCCGCGCCCGCACTCCTCCTCGGTCCCGGGCGGACGCCCGCCCGGGGCCTCGTCGATCCACTCGAGGACGATGCCGTCCTCCGTCCAGCGCACGACCTCCGGCACCCCGAGGACCTTCGGGGCGTGCTCGCGCAGGGCGTGCAGGCCGGCGACCTCCGCCGCCATCATCCCGGGGGGCGGGTCCGCCATCGTCTTCAGGAACAGCGGCCCCCGCGCCGTCTCCAGGCGGTAGGCCGAGGCGGTGTCGCCGCCGCCGAGCGGGGTGGCCCGCGCCACCCCGAGGCCGTCGGTGAGCTCGTGCGGGAGAGCGTGCGGCGGCTGCGCCGCCCGGTGACCGGTGCCCATGCCGCCGGCCCTACTCCCCGGCACCCGCGGCGTCGCCGGCCGCGGCCCCGGCGTCGGCCTCGGTCCGAGCCTGGGTCTGAGTCCGGGCCTGGGCCTGGGTCTGAGTCCGGGCCTGGGCCTGGGCCTGGGCCTGAGTCTGAGTCTGAGTCTGGGGCTGGGCCTCGGTCCGGGCCCGTGCCCGCACCACGGCGTCCACCGCGCGGATGAACCCCAGGTGGCTGAAGGCCTGCGGGAAGTTCCCGGCGAGCCGCCCGCTGACGGGGTCGTACTCCTCCGCGTAGAGGCCGAGGTCGTTGGCGTAGCCGACGAGCTGCTCCAGGAGCTCGCCGGCGTCGTCCGCCCGGCCGCTGCGGGCGTACTGCTCCACGAGCCAGAACGTGCAGATGAGGAACGGGTACTCGTCGCCCTCGAGGCCGTCCAGGCCGGAGGCGGTCCGGTAGCGGTGCACCAGCCCGTGGGAGCCCCGCAGGTCGCGCTCGATCCGCGCCACCGTGCCGAGCATCCGCGGGTCGTCGTAGGCCACGAACCCCGTGTGCGGCAGCTGCAGGAGCGAGGCGTCCACCTCGGTGTTGTCGTAGGTCTGCGTGAACGTGTTCAGCTCCGTGTCGAAGCCGTGCTCCAGGATCTCGGCGCACAGCCGGTCCCGCAGCGCCCGCCAGCGCTCCACCGGCCCGGAGAGCCCGTGCTCCTCCACGGCGCGCACGCCCTGGTCGAAGGCGGCCCACATCATGGCGCGCCCGTGCACGAAGAACGCGGAGGGCCCGCGCATCTCCCAGATCCCGTGGCCGGCCAGGTCGAAGTTGCGCTCGCAGAAGCGCAGCAGGTTCTTCTGCAGCCCCCAGGACCAGCGGTCCTCCTCCACTCCGGCGTCCCGGAGGGCGGCGAGCGCGAGCATGACCTCTCCCACGACATCCGCCTGGTACTGGCCCACGGCGCCGTTGCCGATGCGCACGGGGGTCGAGTCCTCGTATCCGCCGAGGTGCTCCAGCTCGGTCTCGGGCAGCCGGCGCTCCCCGGCCAGGCCGTACATGATCTGGATCTGGTCGGGGTCCCCGGCCACGGCCCGCAGCAGCCAGTTGCGCCAGAGCAGGGCGCCGTCGGTGAAGTCGTGGGCGACGAGCACCTCGATGGTCAGGGCGGCGTCCCGGAGCCAGGTGTAGCGGTAGTCCCAGTTGCGGCTGCCTCCGAACTCCTCGGGCAGCGAGGTGGTGGGGGCCGCGACGATCCCTCCGGTGCCGCGGTGGGTGAGGGCCCGGAGCACCAGCAGCGAGCGCAGGACCGCCTGCTCGTGGCGCTTGTGCGTGCTCACGTGGGAGGACCACTCGGTCCAGAAGGACACGGCCCGGTCCAGGGCGGCGGCGGGGTCCACGGGGGTGGGCAGCGGGTGGTGGGACTCGTGCCAGGTCAGCACCCAGTCGTGGGACTCCCCCGCCGAGAGGGGGAAGCGGCCGCCGAGCCGGCCGGCCACGGCGCCCTCCTCCTCGGTGTCCGGCTGCTCCTCGGTGTCCCGCTGCTCCTCCGGACCGCTCTCCTCGAGCGGGCCGACCCGGGGGAAGTCCTCGGGGTGCAGCATCGGACCCGTGAGGAGCAGCGCGTCCGGACCCGCGATCGAGAGGTGCCCGCAGGTGCCCTCGCCGTCGATGTCGACCCGCCGCGTCCAGGGCAGGGCGCGCCCGTAGTCGAAGCGGATCCGCAGGTCGTGCTCCACCTCGACCGTGCCCGAGACGCACTCGACCCGCCGGACGAGGTCCGCATGGTCGGGGTGGTCGTCCCGGGCGGCCACCGGGGGCAGGAAGTCGGTCACCACGACCGTGCCGGTGGGAGTGCGCCACGTGGTCTCGAGCACGAAGGTGCGGGGCAGGTAGCGGCGGGAGACGACCTCACCGTCGACGGCGGACAGCTTCCAGCGCCCGTCCTCGGGCGTGCCCAGCAGCGCCGCGAAGACGGACGGCGAGTCGAACCGGGGGAAGCACAGCCAGTCCACGCTGCCGTCCCGGGACACGAGGGGCCCGGTGTGCAGGTCGGACAGCAGCGCGTAGTCCTCCAGGGGGGTGGACGGGTGCCGGGTCGCGTCGTCGTTCATCCACCCATTGAACCAGCCGCGGCCGCCGAGGGGGCTCCGGGCCCGGGGCGGGGGAGGCACGGCGCTCCGGTGCCGGGGTACCGTGCTGACATGACGAGCATCAGGACCCTGATCATCCTCGGCGCCACCGGCGACCTCACGTCCCGTCTGCTCCTGCCGGGGCTGGGCACGCTCCTGAGCACCGAGCCGGAGCTGCGGATCGACGTGGTCGGCGTCTCGCAGGAGCCCGCGGAGGGCTGGGAGCGCGTCGTGGCGGAGGCCTTCGACGCGGTCGACGCGGCCGGACCGGCCGCCGCGCACGCGCGGGAGAGCGCCCGCTACGTTCAGTGCGACGTCACCGACGCCGGGGACCTGGAGCGCCTGCTCGACGACGTGGAGGGCCCCGCCTGCCTGTACTTCGCCCTGCCCCCGGCGGTGACCGCGCAGGCGTGCGAGGTCATGGCCGGCCTGGAGCTGCCGGAGGACCTGGTGCTGGCCCTGGAGAAGCCGATCGGCTCCGACTCGGAGACCGCCCGGGAGCTGAACCGGCTCGTGGGCCGGCTCGTCCCGGAGGAGCGGACCTTCCGGGTGGACCACTTCCTGGGCATGCCGGCGGTGCTCAACTTCGTGGGGCTGCGCTTCGCCAACCGGCTGCTGGAGCCGCTCATGAGCCGGGAGCACGTGGAGTCCGTGGAGATCGTCTTCGACGAGACCCTGGGCCTGGAGGGCCGTGCGGGGTTCTACGACGCCACGGGGGCGCTGCGGGACATGATCCAGTCCCACCTGCTGCAGGTCATGGCTCTGGTCATGATGGAACCGCCCTCCTCGTTCGACCAGGTGGAGATCCCCACGCTGACCAGCCACGTGCTGCGGGCGGCGAAGCTCTGGCAGGGCGACGTGGCGGGGGCCGCGACCCGGGGCCGCTACACCGCGGGCAGCGTGGACGGCCGGGAGCTCCCCGACTACGCGGCCGAGGAGGGGGTGGACCCGGAGCGCGGGACGGAGACGTTCGCGCAGGTGGTCCTCGAGGTCGACACGTGGCGCTGGAACGGGGTGCCGGTCACCCTGCGCTCGGGCAAGGCGGTGGGCAACCCCCGCCAGGAGATCGCCATCACGTTCCGCCGGCCGCCCCACGACTACGAGCAGCTGCCCCGGTCGGGGGACGTGGCGCCGGACGTCCTGCGCATGGGCCTCGAGGAGGAGCAGCTGAGCCTCGAGCTGAACGTGGGCGGACCCTTCGACTCCCGTGGGATGACCCGGGTGACGCTCTCGTCCGGGATGGCCCGGCCCGGGCTGACGGCCTACGGCAGCGTGCTGCGGGGCATCCTCGAGGGCGACCACACCTTCGGCGTCCGCGGGGACGCGGCGGAGCAGGGGTGGCGCATCGTCACCGAGGTCCTGGCCGCCTTCGAGGACGGCCGGGTCCCGCTCCTCGAGTACCCGGCCGGCAGCTCCGGCCCCGTCTGAGCGGGGACACCGGGCGGGGACTCCGGACGGGCCCGCTGGGCAGGGACACCGAGCGGGGACACCGGATGGGCCCGCTGAGCAGGGACACCGGGCAGGTTCCCTGAGCAGGGACACCGAGCGGGGTCTCCGAGCAGGGACACCGAGCGGGGACACCGGCCGGACCGGGACCGGCGCCCCCGCGCCGTCGTCGTCGTTCCCGTCGAGGTCTCCGTCCCGGGTCGCCGGGGAGGCCCGGCGACCCGGGGCTAGAGGTCGCCGATCGCGGAGCCGAGCAGGCGGACCGGTTCGAAGGCCTCCGCGTTGGTGTTCTTGGCCTGCGCCCCGCGGAAGGCGGCCATGCCGCGGACCCGTCCCGGGGTCATGTAGGGCTTGCCGGCCTGGTCCCGGTGGGAGAGCACGGCCTCGACCTTGACGTCCACGTAGCCGTCGATGTCCACGAACACGGACGGGTCGAAGTCGCGGGTCACCGACGGGGACTCGAAGCACAGGATCGAGTGGTGGGCCCTGGCCGCGCGCAGGGTGGCCTGGTGCACCGCGTAGTGGTCCTGGTGCTGGTCGTGGGCGGAGTGGGTGAAGATCACGTCCGGGTCGAACTCCCGGATCGCGGCCTCGATGGCCCGGACCATGTCGTTGCTGACGGTCTCGAGCTTCGTGTCCGGGAAGTCGTGCACCCGCAGGCCCGTCAGCCCCAGGAACGAGGCGCCGCGCTGGGCCTCGGCCGGGCGCAGACCCGCGTTGCCGCCGACCTCCCCGGAGCTCATCACCAGGCCGCGGACCTCGTGGCCGGTGTCCACGAGCTTGGCCAGCGTCGCCCCGCAGGCGAGCTCGAGGTCGTCCGGGTGGGCCCCCACGGCCAGCACCCTCCGGCGCTCGACCACGGTGGTGGCGGGGATCCGCCGCTCGGCGATGACGAAGCCGAAGACGCCGGTGGCGAGCAGGGTGGCCACCGCGATCGCGTCGCAGACCAGGGTCACGGGCATGATGGTGGCGCACCAGAGGTTCAGCACCAGCAGGACCGAGTAGACGACGACGATGGCCCGGCGCAGCGTCCTGGCGCCGACGATGAACCGCTTGTGGCGCGTGTAGGCGGCGTTCGACAGGACGTAGACGAGGACGACGGTGCTCAGCAGAGCACCCACGACGGATGGCAGCATGTTTCCCCCCAGAGATGATCGGCCCGGCCCGGAGGCTCCTTCGCCCCGGGTCGAGGACGCCACCGGCCCCCCGACCGGTTCGACGTCCTCCCGTCCGCGGTGGTGTCCACCGACGGAACGGGTATGGATCAGTTTGCATGAGGAAACAGCTTTTTGCATCCGCTAATGGCGGTTCGGACGACCCCACATCCGCCCACATCCGGGCGCGCAGCGCCTGCCGGCGCCGGCAGGCGTCCCCCGCTGGGGACTCCGCGCCCCCGTCCGCGGAGTCCCGTCTGCGAACTCCCTGGTTTTTTGATCAGCCTGCTTTTCTGTTTCATGGGTTCGTGTGAGACTGGGACTCCCAGCACCGCAGACGCATCAACGACCCGAAAGAGGTATCCCATGCTCAGCACCCTCCAGGAGTTCGGCATCCGCAGCGAGCACGCCTACGCGGCGGGCTTCGTGTCCATCGGTCTGTCCTTCGCCTCCTGGGCCGTCGACTTCGGCAAGACGAAGGACAAGGCCCAGGCCGACCGCTGGGGTCTGTTCGTGGGCGAGTGGGCCCCGACCTTCTTCGCCCTCGGCGTCGCCCTGAAGCTCGAGGAGACCACCGGCGGCAAGAAGAAGTAGTCGCCGCACCCCTTCAGCACGACGGCGGTCCGCCTCCATCGGGGAGGCGGACCGCCGTCGTGTCAGGGAACGGTCAGTGCCCGGCTCGCGGCAGATCCCGCACGGCGGGGCCCTCGAGCAGGGAGCCGTCCGCGGCGAAACGGGAGCCGTGCAGCGGGCAGTCCCACGAGCGCTCGGCGTCGTTCCAGCGCAGCACGCCCCCGAGGTGCGTGCACATGCCGGAGACCTTGCAGGTGGTGCCCTCGACCGTGGACACGGCCACCGGACGGCCGTGCTCGCGGCCGACGACGCCCTGTCCCTCTGCGGGGGTCCCGGCCGGCAGCTCGCGGAGCTCGGCCTTGAGCCAGTCCTTGGGCGCGTTGAACCCCACACCGGCGTTGACGCGCAGGGCGGTGAGGACGTCCGACGGCGTGGTCACGCGCCGTCCCAGCGTCTCGGCCCACGGCACGCTGCCGCCGGTGATCTCGGCCTCCAGCGCGATGGCGGCGGCCACGGCGTTGCTCATCCCCCACTTGTTGTAGCCGGTGGCGAGGAAGATATTCCCACCGCCGCGAGGGAGGGTGCCGATGAAGGGGATGAGGTTGACCGACTCGTAGTCCTGGGCCGCCCACGCGTGGGTGCGCTCGGCGCCGGGGAACCACTGCTGCGTCCATGCCTCGAGATCGTCGACGGCGGCCTGCGGGGAGGCCGAGCGCCCCACCACGTGGTCGTTGCCGCCCACGAGCAGCAGCTCCTCCCCCTCAACCGGCACGGTGCGCAGTGTCCGGGTGGGGCTGTCCGCGCTGATGTACATGCCCTCGGGGATGGTCCCCGGCGCCCCGGGGACCCGGTAGGTCAGGGCGTAGGAGCGGTTCGGGGACAGCTTCGCGAAGTAGCCGCCGCGGTCCAGGACGGGGGTGCCCGTGGCGAGCACGAGCCGGTCCGCCCGCACCGGTCCGTGGGAGGTGCGCACGGTGAGGGGCGAGCGGACGCCGGCGCCGGTGATCCGGACGCCCTCCACGAGCGTCCCTCCGAGCTCGCGCAGCTCTGCGGCGAGGGCGCCGAGCACCTCCATGGGGTGGAACTGGACCTGGTCCGGCAGGGTGATGGCGCCGGAGACCCTGTACGGGAGCCCGGTGTCACGGGTCCAGTTCAGGTGCAGGTCGGCGATGCGGGCGGCCTCGAGCTCCTTGCGCAGGGTGGTGGCGCCCTGGGACGTGGTGGCGTAGGTGTACGCGGCGCGCCGCTGGAACGGGACGCCGCGCTCCTCGAGGAAGCGGACCAGCCAGTCCATGCCGGCACGGTTGCCGTCCACGTAGGCGCGCAGCACCTTGTCCGACTGGTGCCGGTGGATCTGGGACAGCGTGCTGCCCTGCAGCAGGGACAGCTTCGCCGTCGTGTTGCCGGTGGTCACGGCGCCCACGGAGCGGGCCTCGAGCACGGCGACCCGCTGGCCGGCGCGCGCGAGCAGCACCGCGGTGGTCAGACCGGTCAGACCGGCGCCCGCGACCACGGTGTCGTAGTGCGCCCCGGCGTCGAACCGGTCCGTCGCGGTGGACGGCACCTCGTACGTGTCGAGCCATACGGATCTCATGGATGAACTCCCTCGTGGTCGCTGCTGCCGCAGTGGTCGTCCGGATCGGGCCGTGGTGCCATCCTCGCGGCCCCCAGGTGGGAAGTCCACTGTCCATCGGTGGTGAGAACCCTGCGAACCGGCTGTCGGAGGCGGTTCCTAGACTCGGCGTCATGCCCCCCGAACCGTCCATGGTCGACATCACCCGCATCTACTACGAGGCGGCCGCCGCCGAGCTGCCCCGCGGGCGCGAGGTCCTCGAGCGGTGGCCGGACGCCACCCTGGTGGAGGTTCCGAGCCACTGGCAGATCCCGGAGCTGCACGGGGACGAGACCAATGCGCGGCGGTGGGTGCGGATCAAGCGCGAGGCCCTGGTCCTGGGGGTGAAGAAGTCGCTGGCGGCGCGGCCCAACGGACGGTCGGCGGACTTCATCGCGCCGTCCACGGCGAACGGGTGCGCCATGGCGTGCGCCTACTGCTATGTGCCCCGCCGGAAGGGCTACAGCAATCCGGTGACGGTCTTCGCCAACATCGAGCAGATCACCGGCTACCTGGACCGGCACATCCGCCGGCAGGGCACCAAGCCGGAGCCCAACCAGTGCGATCCGCACGCGTGGGTCTACGACCTCGGGGAGAACAGCGACTGCTCGGTGGACGCGCTGCTCAGCGAGAACGTGCACGACCTCGTGGACCTGTTCCGCCGCCACCCCACGGCCAAGGCGTCCTTCGCCACCAAGTACGTCAACCGGGAGCTGCTGGAGTGGGACCCGCAGGGGCGGACCCGCGTGCGGTTCTCGCTCATGCCGGCGCACCTGGCCAAGCTGACGGACATCCGGACCACTCCGGTGCCGGAGCGGATCGCCGCCATCGACGAGTTCGTGGGGGCCGGGTACGAGGTGCACGTGAACTTCTCCCCGGTGATCGTCACGGACACGTGGCTGGAGGACTGGGCCGAGCTCTTCGAGCAGCTCGACGCCGGACTGAGCCCGGCGGCCAAGGAGCAGCTGGCCTCGGAGGTGATTTTCCTGACCCACAACGCCCAGCTCCACGAGGTGAACACGCAGTGGCACCCGAAGGCCGAGGAGGTGCTGTGGCGCCCGGATCTCCAGGAGACCAAGCGCTCCCAGAACGGTGCCCTCAACGTGCGGTACCGGTTCCGCGACAAGCAGCGGTACCTGGAGCAGTTCCTGGCCCTGCTGCACGCGAAGCTGCCGTACTGCGACGTCCGCTACGCGTTCTGAGCCGGCGGCCCGGGAGCAGGCATCGAGCCGGTGGTCCGGTCTCGGCCACGGGGGTCAACCGCTGACCTGGTGCTCCACCACCGCCGGCGGGGAGCAGGCGCCGAGCCGGCGGCCCGGACCCACGTCCCCGGGCCGCACACGCCCCCGGCGTCCGGGACGGAGTCCTCGGTTCACGCCACCCGCGGGTCGTAGCCGTCGGAGGGCCGGGAGACGGTGGTCAGCAGGAACACCGAGTCCTCCAGCGCCTCCACCGAGTGGCGGGAGTCGGTGAGGGACAGGAGCTCCCCGGCCGTGAGCTCCTCGGCGAGCTGCCCGCGCTTGAGCACCCGGACACGGCCCTGGAGCAGCTGGAGGGTGGCGGCCGGCGGTGAGACGTGCTCGGCGAGCTCCTTGCCGGCGCACAGTGCCATCACCGTCTGCCGCAGCACGCCGTCGTGCACCACGAGCTCGGCGCTGCGCCCGGAACCCGATGCACGAGCCTTCTCGAGATTGGCGGTGGCGAGGTGGTCGAGGCGTCTCATGGGTCCTCCTGGTGGGGCGGCGGGGGTGCGGGCCTCACAGCAGCGCACCTTCGAGGCGCAGCAGGTACTCCTTGCGCTCCATGCCGCCGGCGTAGCCGGTGAGCCGGCCGTTCGCGCCGATGATCCGGTGGCACGGGACGAGCAGGCTGACGGGGTTGCGGCCGTTGGCGGCCCCGACCGCCTGTGCGGCCCGGGGCGCCCCGACCGCGCGGGCGACCTGTCCGTAGGTGCCGGTCGTGCCGTACGGGATCCGCGCGAGGGCGTTCCACACGCGCAGCTGGAACGGCGTCCCGTGCAGCACCACGTCGGCGTCGAACTCCTGCAGCCGTCCCCCGAAGTACTCGCCGAGCTGCTCGCGCACGTGCGGGAGCAGAGTGTCGTCGCGCGTTCCGAAGGAGTCGGGAACGGGTCCCTGGCGTGCTCCCTCCACGGAGAGCCCGGCGAGCGCACCGGCCTCCTCGACGAGAGCCAGCGGGCCGATGGGCGAGTCCACGACGGCGTGGCGGCGGACGGTCGCGGTGGAGGTGGCCGGGCGCAGTCTCAGTCCCATGGGCAGATTCTACGCCCGGCCCGGGCGCTCCCGCGGGGTGCGGGCGAGGGTGTAGGACGGTTCCCGCAGCCGGCAGGTCCACTCGTAGTTCTCCGCGCCCGTGGGGACGTTGAGCAGAGGATCGAAGCGTTCGTCGTCCCCGAAGGGCGCACCCGGACCGAGCTCGACCGTCCCGAAGCGCTGCCACGGCCCGAGGGGCGTGGCCCAGTGCAGACCGAGGACCCACGGCTCCGCGGCGACCGACGCCCGGAAGCGGTCGGGGCGGGCGGGCAGGCGCTCGGACCGCGGCTCGGGATGCGCGGCGACCAGCACGGGGCCGTCGAGACCGCGGTAGGGCATGAAGGACGCGAACGCGCCGTCCGGCACGCAGCGGTGGACCGTGGGGACGAAGCGCGAGAGCCGTCCGCTGCCGGCGGTGGCGAGGAGGAGGTCGGCCCGGCCGTCGCTGCGGCCCTCCATCTGCCCGGAGGGCGGTACGGGACAGCGCAGGGCGAGGCCCAGGATGTCGGGCCAGTCCTGGGGGAAGCCGAAGGAGCGGGAGAAACGGGCCCGCACGGGATCCTCGCCGGCCTCGTCGATCCAGTGGATGCCGCTGCTGCCGCCGCCCGTCCGGGTCAGGACGCCCTCGAGGCCGACACCTTCGGAGTGGATGGGCCGGTGGGGCCGGAACTGCTTGAGCAGCACGAACGGCGCCCGGGCAGCTGACCCGAGCAGGGTGCTGATGGGTGCGGTCGTCATGGTCATCACGCTACCCCGCGGTCCGGCGTCAGGAGCGGCGGAGCCCGACGCGGATCGGTCCTCGAGCGGTCCGGCCGTCGACCGTGCGCCCGCGCTGGGTGATGTCCACGAGTCCATCCTCGGCCAGCCCGCAGGCCTCCAGGCGGACGTCCTCCATCAGGTCCCGCCAGCCGTCTGGGGCCAGGGCACGTGCGACCTCGGAAGGACAGACGGTCTTCTCGGGACCACGCCGGCGGACCATGTCGAGCAGCACCGAGCGTATCTCGGCGGACGTCGGGGTCGTCACGGACTGCTCCTCTCCTGTCCTCTCCCGGAGAGGCCGGTCCGGAGTGGGACCGGCCGGGCGCGACACCGCTCCCGGAGTTCTGCCGCAGGGTCGATGTCGGTCCGGAGCGCGTCCGGGCCGAGACGGCTCCGTTCGTGCCCTCAGGATCAGGATGTCAGAACGGGGGCAGATCGGCTGCCGGAGCGGGCAGAAGACGGGGCCGCACGCTCCGCAACGGAGCAGGAACCGGGGCCGCGTCCGCAGCACCTCCCTGAGCCGGACCCGGGACACCACGCGGAGCACGATCCGACGCACGGACCGGCGCACGACGCGGAACGCGGTCCGGAGCCGGGAGACCGCGGGGAGCGCGGTTCCGGGCACAGTCCGGCGCAGGACCCGGGACACCTCGCGGGGGACGGTCCGGTAGGAGATCCGGCCCGCCATCCGGCCCACGATCCGGTGCGCGGTACGGGACGAACCACGGCTCCGGGTCCGGAACCGGGTGACGGTGCTCCTGCGGATGCGTCCGATGGACCTGCCCCGCAGGGGAGGTCCACTCGAGCACGCCGTGCTGGAGCAGGGCCGCCGCCCCCGCCGATTCCCGGGCGTCGGGGCGCTCGCGGCCGGACACCGACCGACCGGACACCGAGTGGCCGGACTCCGGGAGCTCGGGTGCCACGTGCGCCACCCGCCATCGCCCCAGCGGGCCGTCCCGGTGCTTGAGCAGGTGGTGGTGCCGGCACAGGTGCGCCAGATTGTCCGCCGAGGTGCGTCCGCCGTCGGCCCAGGCGACAGTGTGGTCCAGGTCGCAGCGCGAGGCGCGGCGCCGGCAGCCCGGGAAGCGGCACGTGCCGTCCCGGGCACGCAAGCGGCTCTTGAGGTCCGCGGGCACGGCGTAGGTGCTGCGGTCCCGGTCCAGGACGGTTCCGGTGACGGGGTGGGTCAGGATCCGGGACCAGGACGGCGCACGAGCCGCGATCTGCTCGGCCAGGCTGATCGGAATGGGCCCGTAGCCCTCCAGCTCCGCGCAGTGGGTGGTTCCCGGAAGGTCCTCGAGAACCCCTGTGGGCACGACTCCGGCGTGGCGCAGCAGCGCGAGGGCCGGCACGGTGACCGTCACGTGCCCGCGGATGCCGCGCAGACGCTCCGGCAGGTCGGCGGGCTCGGCGTCGAGCAGGAGGTCCGCCAGCACGTCCGCCCGCAGCTGGAGCGCCGTCCGGCGATCCGGGGGCTCCGCAGCGGCCGTGGGCTGCCCGGCCTCCGGGCCGCCCACCGCCGGCGTCGCGGGTGATCCCCCGGCAGGGGTCTGCCCCGGGACGGAGCGGAGCAGTGCCGCTCGCTCGGCCAGGGTGTCGAGGCGGTCCTGGATCGCGTGCGCGGTGGCCGCATCCAGGAGGGCGCACAGCTGCGCCATGCCGTCCTCGCGGGGCTCGACCCAGACGCGGCGGTCCTGCAGTGCCAGCCGGTGGCGCTGCTCCTCGGTCTCCCGCAGCAGACCCGCACGGCGCCGGCGCGCGAGGGCGCGCAGCTGGGCCGCGGTGCTGTCCGGTGCCCGCCGCAGCAGTTCGTCCACGATCAGGCGCACGCCCGCGACCGGTGCCCGCAGTTCGGGCGCGCAGCTGCCGGCGTCCCACACCAGCTCACGCCACAGATCGACGACCACACCCGTCTGACGCAGGCCCGTCACGCCCTGTTCCAACGCCTCCAGCACCTGGGGCAGGTCCTCCGCGAGCAGCACGGCGTCCTCGACCCGGCGCAGCGCGGTCCCCGCCGGAAGCCGCAGGGCCGGACCGATCTCATCGGCCACGTCCCGGATCGTCTGCTCCTCGGGCTCGAGCGAGTGGGGGCCCAGGCGGTCGGCTCCGGGACGCATCCAGTGCGCCTCCACCATCCAGCGCTGCTCCCGACCCTCCTCCTGGAGCTGCCAGAGGCGGTGCAGCCACCGGTACTGGCGTCCCGCCGCCCGCGCCTCGGCCCGGGACTCCTCGATCAGGGCCCGCACACCCTCGGCGAACTCCTCGCCGATCTCGGCCAGGTCGGTCTCCTCCCGGAGGGCGTCCTCCAGGGTTCGCGGCGGGACGGCGGTGGTGGCCATGGTTCATGGTCCCAGCCGGCTCCGACACCCTAAGAGTGATGCGTGTCACACACAGGGGTCCTCCCGTGCCCCGTCCGGCGGTTCCGACCGGGGCACGGGGATCCGCTCAGGACTGCACGAACGGGTAGTCCGTGTAGCCCTCGGCCCCCTGCGTGTAGAAGGTCAGCGGGTTGGGCACGTTCTCGGGCAGGTCCTCGGTCCAGCGCCGCACCAGGTCCGGGTTCGCGATCGCAGGGCGCCCGACGACGACGCCGTCCGCTGCGCCCTCCTCGATCAGCCGGACCCCCTCCTCGCGGGTGGTCGGGACGTCGCTGAAGCCGCTGTTGGCCAGGAAGGCACCGCCGAAGCGGGAGCGCAGCCACTGCACGAACTCCCCTGCCGGCTCCTTGTGCAGGACGGACAGGTAGGCGAGACCGAGGTCCGCGATGCCGTCGACGAGAGCGGCGTACGTGGCCCGGACGTCCTCGTGGTTCGTCTCCCAGGCGTCCTGGATGTTGTGCTCGGGGGAGATCCGCAGGCCGACCCGATCCGCTCCCACGGCCTCGGCCACGGCGCGGACCACCTCGATCACGAGACGGGCACGGTTCTCCGGGGAGCCGCCGTACTCGTCGGTGCGCCGGTTGGCGCCGGGGGCGAGGAACTCGTGCAGCAGGTAGCCGTTGGCGCCGTGCACCTCCACCCCGTCCAGGCCGGCCTCGATCGCGTTGCGCGAGGCCCGGACGAAGGACTCCACCACGGCGGGCAGCTCCTCCGTGGTCAGGGCGTGCGGGACGGGGTACTCGACCTTGCCCTGATAGGTGTGCGTCCTGCCCTCGATCGCGACGGGGCTCGGCGCTACGGCCTCACGGCCGCCGTTGATGTCCGGGTGGGTGACCCGGCCGGCGTGCATGACCTGCATGAACAGGCGGCCGTCGGCGGCGTGGACGCTCTCGGCCACGCGGCGCCAGCCCTCGACCTGCTCCGGCGTCTCGATGCCGGGCTGGAAGGGGTAGCCCTGGCCCGCCGCGTCCGGGTACGTGCCCTCGGTGACGATGAGGCCCATGGAGGCGCGCTGGGTGTAGTGCTCCACGGTCAGCTCGCCGGGCACGCCGTCACGGCCGGAGCGCAGCCGGGTGAGCGGGGCCATGACGAGGCGGTTGGGCACCTCGAGAGAGCCGAGGGTGAACGGGGTGGCCAGAGTGGAGTGGGGCACGGTGGGGTTCGGCACGGGAACGCCTTTCATCGGGAACCGGGTCTGTCCGTCTCAACGGCGGACCCGGCGGAGTTATTTGCGTCCCTGCTGTCTCGTTCCTCACAGCGGACGCCTTTGCGGGCCGCGCCCGGAGTCCCAGAAGCGGGCATCACAGGCCCTCCCGGCCGGTCTGGGTGCGAGCGGTCTGGGTGCGAGCAATCCGGGTGCGACCGCTCTACGTGGGACCGGTCTGGATGCGACCGGTCTCGGTGCGAGCGATCCGAGTGCGAGCAATCCGGGTGCGACCGCTCTACGTGGGACCGGTCTGGATGCGACCGGTCTCGGTGCGACCGGTCTGGGTGCGACCGGACGGCGTGCGACCGGACCGTGCCCGGCCGTAGCCGCGCGGGGTGGTGCCCAGCACCGCACGGAACTCCCGGGTGAGGTGGGACTGGTCCGCGAAGCCCAGCTCCGCGGCGAGCGCCCCCAGGTCCGCGGCCGGATCCGCGCGCATCCGTTCGGCTGCCTCCTGGAGCCGACGACGACGGAGCAGCAGCTGCGGCGGCATCCCGACGAACCGGGCCGCGAGCCGTTGCAGGGAGCGCTCGGACACGTGCAGCCTCCGGGCGAGATCGCCCGGGCCGCGCACCCCGGCGTCCGTCTCGACGAGATCGACCATGCGGTTGGCCTCGGCGCCGTCCCGCGCCGCCGCCGGGGGCACCGCCGCCGCGAGCACCCGGACGTGGTCCAGGAGCAGGGCAGCCGCCCGCTCGTGCCGGCCGGCCGGGTCCGCCTCCCGGCTGTGCGACTCCAGGCGGTCCGTCTCCAGGCGGTCCGTCTCCAGGCTGTCCGTCTCTGGGCTGGCCGTCTCCGTACCGCTCCCCTCCGTCCTGTCCACCTCTGGCCTGTCCGACTCCGCCCTGTCCCTTTCCGCCCGGTCTCTTTCCGTCCGGTCCGTCCCTGGACTGCCCCTCTCCGCCCTGCCCTCCTCCGCCCGGTCCGCCGCCATGGCCTCCGCCACGGCGGCGGTCAGTCCGGGGGCGGACAGCGGCGCGGATCCGTCGAGCAGATCCGCCGGCCGCGCCGTGAACAGCAGCACCCCCGCCGGTCGCAGGAGCGCGCCGACCGCCCAGCCCCTGCCCTCGAGAACCCGGGTGGAGGCACGGCTCGTGGGCCCGTACAGCGTCACGCCGTCCGGCTCGACCACCACGTTGCTCGCCGGATACCCCAGCACCAGCTGCTCGACCCGCTCCCCCGCCGGCAGGTCCCACTCCGGGATCCACAGCTGCCGGACGAGGTGGGCGACGTCGTCGGGCGCGGGAAGGCGCGCGACCATGACCTGCGGTCCCGGGGTGAGGTGGCCCCGCGTGGTGGGCGGCTCGGTCATGGCACGAGCGTAACCAGCAGGGGGTGACGGAAATCTTCAAGACCGGCTCCCGCCGGATCCCTAGGCTCAGCACATGAGCACAGAGCAGAACCTCCGCGGGGTCACCGGAGCGCACACCAATGAGGGGACGCCCCACGGGTTCACGTCCCTGACCCCCTTCATCGCGGTGGTCGACGCCGCCGCGGCGATCGCCTTCTACACCCGCGCCTTCGGGGCCGTCCTCGTGGACCGCACCGACATGCCCGGGCCGGACGGGACGCCCGTCGTCGTGCACGCCACCCTCGACATCGGCAACGGGCGCCTCCAGGTGGGCGAGGTGAACCCCGCCTTCCACCTCGTGGCACCGCCCGAGGGCGACGACGCCTGCTACTCCCTGGGTCTCTACGTCCCGGACGTGGACGAGGTGGTGGCCCGCGCCGTGGCCGCCGGGGCCACCGTCCGCGAACCCGTCAGCACGTTCGTCTCCGGCGACCGCTTCGGGAGCATCCGCGACCCCTTCGGCGTCCGGTGGTCGGTCATGACGCGGGTCGAGGACCTCACCGAGGAGCAGAGCAACGCCCGTGTCGCCGAGTGGGCGGAGTCCGCCGGCCAGGAATGAGGCGCCGCGCGGCTCAGGCGTCCCGGGAGTCGGCGGCCGGGGCGTGGAGCTCCAGGGCGATGTCGTCCGGGTCGCGGAACTCCAGGATGTGGCCGACGCCGATGTCCTTGATCCCCCCGTGGGCGATCCCCAGGTCGTCCAGGACGACGACGGCGTCCTGGAGGTCGGCCTGCGACGCCACGGTGAAGCACAGGTGGTCCAGCCCCACCCGGTCCTCGTCGTACCGGTCCCCGTCCGGCGCCACCGGCCGGAGGCCCAGCAGGCCACCGCCGAACTGGTAGATGACGCCACCGAAGAGGAAGGACAGCTGGTCCTTCGTCTCCTGGTCGGCGTCCGCCGGGGGAGCCTCGAAGGCGACCGGGAAGCCGAAGACGGCGTCGTAGAAGGCGCGGGACCGGTCGATGTCGGTGACCGTGAGCCGGACGTGGGCGTAATCGGTGGCGCTGATGGGCACAGTGTTCTCCGGTGTCGTCGGGGCGGCGCTGCAAGCGGGGTGTCCTGCCGTACGCACCGGGGGCAGCACCTGTCCCGGTGGCCAGGACACGCACTCTACGGGGCTTCATCCCTGCGGGCGAGGGTCCGGACCCCGCGCGCGAACTCCTCGGACGCGCGCAGGGCCCGGTCTCCGGGACGGGTCCCGGCCGCGGTTCTCCACTCCCCGACCGGGACCGTCAGCTTCTCCCTGTGCCCCGGGATCCCCTCGCACCGCTCACCCAACCAGCTGGTGCTGAACACGAGCTGAGGCCCGGCCGTCCCCGCCCGGCCTCGCCGCCCGGCCGTTCCCGCCGCGGCCGCCGGCTACCCGGCGAACCAGAAGTCCTCGAAGTCGTACTTCAGCACTCGGTAGGCGAAGTCGTTCTCGGTCGGCCCTTCGAGGGCGTAGCCGAAGCGGGCGATGACCTCGCGCTGGGCGTCGTACTCCGCGAACGTCAGGGCCTGGCCGCTGTTGATCAGGAGCGGGCCACCGAGGTCCTGCACGTTGCTGACGATCGCGGAGTAGGGCACGGGCACGGACTCGACCTCGGTGTAGGTCCCGGCGTTCTCGTCGACGAGATACCTGCGGTACTCCGAGCGCAGCGCAGGGTCCGCCGTGGCCACCGGGGAAGCCCCCGCGGGGACGGGCCCGGTGTAGTCCGGACGGCTGTTCATCCGCCAGAACGAGTTGTCGAACATGGTGAGGTAGTACTGGCCGGGGGCCAGGTCCGCGTCGTCGTGGCGCACCACGGAGTGCTGCCCGGCGGTGTCGGGGAAGTCCCCCGCCTTCTCGAGCAGGAGATTCTCGGCCTCGGTGCCGGCCCAGACCTCGGCCTGCCCGATGACGTAGTCGAGCGCGGGGCTCCCGTGGACGTCGTCGACCTTCAGGATCGCGGAGGTCTCGCGTGAGCTGACGATCACCGAGTCCCCGTCCGGGGACCAGTCCACCGAGTTCAGGTGCAGCCAGTCGTCCACGCTGTCCGGGCCGTACGGCCGGGCGCGGGTCGTGTAGTCGGCGAGGAGCTCCGAAAAGTCCACCGTCTTCTCGACCGCGCCGGTTCCGAGGTCCAAGGAGACCAGGACGTCCTCCACGCTGTCCTTGGCGGTCTCCGTCGCCAGGATCACGACCTTGCCGTCGTCGGTGACGTCGAAGTCGTGGTGCATCTCGTAGCCCGGCAGGACGTGGGTCGCCACGACACGGCCGAGGCCGTCGATGCGGGCCACCCGGTTCGTCCCGACGGTGGTCACCATGGTGCCGTCGTAGAACTCCAGGCGGTCCGTGCGGTAGCCGTCGAGGTCGAACTCGGCACGCAGCACCCCCGCGTTGTCGTACAGCAGGGTGTAGTCGACGTGACGTCTCAGGCCGATGACGGCGAACAGGCCGTCGGTGAGCTCCTCGGCGTCCCCCTCCACGGTGCGCTCGAGCGTCGTGCGGTCGCCCGAGGCACTCGCAGGAGCCGTCAGGGTGAACGAGAACTCCGCGGCCTCGCCGTCGTCGGGCTGCCAGGTGGTGGTCACGGTGTTCTCGGCGCCCGGGACCACCCCGATGAGCTGCCCTTCGAACGCCGTGTCGCTCGGGTCGTGGTCCTCGGCCACACGGGTGAAGTTCTCGGTGCCGGGAGAGCTGACGGTGTAGGTCAGGGTGCCGCCGCCCTCCGTCCCGAACCGGGCGAGGACACCGGTGGTGTTGGTGCCGTACGGGTTGAGCACGAGCAGGGGGTCCGCCGGTGTCGGCCCCTGGGTCTCCAGGTCGTCCAGCGCGGCGTCGATCACCTGCTGCACGTCCAGGGCGAAGCCTCCGGGCTCCTCGGGGACGCCGTTGCGGGCGACCGAGACCGTGTAGAGCGTGGTGTCCGCCTCCGGGTAGGTCTCGGCCGTGGCGACCAGCTGGTCGGCGGCGGGCACCAGGGGAGGAGCACCCGGGCGCTGCGGAGGCGGGGCCGCGAGCGCCGGGGCCCCCGTCAGGACCAGGGCGGCCGCCGTGAGCAGGGTGATGGAACGAGCGCGCGATCTGGTCGACATCTCGGACTCCTCGCGGTGGGCGCAGCGGTCGGTGCGGCCGAGTGTAACCGTCCGACACCGCTCTGATCAGGGGCGATGTCTTTGCGGGGGCTAACGCCCCACCCCACCGGCGGGTCCGCGGGGTGAGATGACCCCCGATGACCTCCGCACGACCCGTGGCCGACTCACGCCTCCTGGCCGGGTTCGCACTGGTCGGCGCAGTCGCGCAACCGCGCCACGAGCTCCTGCGCCTCCGGGTCCTGGTCGAACTCGCCCACCACGAGACGCCGGACGCCCGAGCTGCTCCGGACCTCGATCACCCAGTTCTGCTGATCGGCCGCACCGCGGCGGGTGGTCGGGCTCTCCGGACCCGTCCGGTGCGCACGGACGGCCTCGAAGAGCTCGAGGAGCGCGTCCTGCTGCGCCCGGGGCAGGGACTCGGTCTCGAAGCTGCGCTCCACGGCCAGCCCGGGGAAGAACGCGACGCCTCCCTCGAGGCGGTAGCTGACTCGCGCCATGAACGGTTCCGTCCCTCCGTAGGGCGCCCCCGGCCCGGGCGGTCCCGTGCGGGGACCGGCGGGGCCGGTGCGGAATCAGTTCCCGACTATACCCGTGGCGCCCTTCCTGGTCAGGCGCCAGCACCCGTCCGCCCCCTCGAAGGTGGACATGGCACCCGTGGCCACGTCGCCCACGAGGGTGCCCGCGTACCAGGCCGCGCCGGCGTCGAAGGACAGGAGCAGGGTGCCGTCCTGCTGGTGCCACCGGCCGGACAGCTCGCCGGTGAACGTCCCGTCGTCGTGGAACGTCAGGGCCGCCCGCGCGAAGGAGTCCGTGCAGCCCCAGCTGTAGTGGAGCACCCAGTCGTCCGCGGGCACGACCGCGGCCCGGGCCGCCTCGGGCGCGACCCCCACCTGCTGCCACGCGTCCGCCACCACGGCCTGCTCCGCGGGCCCGTACAGGGCGGCGGCGTGCTGGAGGGTGAGGCCCGCGAAGTCCTTGAACTGCGCGGTCCAGCGCTGTCGCCGCAGCGCGGGATCCCGCATCGCGGCGTACCAGATCCGCCCGGCCCTGTCCCAGCTGAAACCGCCGAGTGCGATGGCTGCGAGGCAGAAGGCCCGGTTCGGGATGCCCGAGTTGATGTGCACCCCGCCGTTGTCGTCCAGGGTGTGCACGAAGCGGGACATGTGGTCCGGCTGGGGGTCCTTGCCGAGCAGGGCGTCGTCGAACGCGGTGCCGGGTGCCTTCATCGACCGGAGGCCGACGCCGTCGACGGCGCTCGTGAAGAGACCGGCGCCGATGACCCAGTCGGCGTCCGCCGCCGTCTGCTGCGGTTCGGCGACGTACTGCTTGACCATGGCCCCGATCACGTCCGAGAAGTGCTCGTTAAGCGCCCCGGACTGGTACATGTACAGGAGGTCGGACTCGTTCGTGGTGATCCCGTGCGCCAGCTCGTGCCCGATGACGTCCACGGCGGCGGTGAAACGGTTGAAGTACTGGCCGTCACCGTCCCCGAAGATCATCTGCCGGCCGTCCCAGGCCGCGTTGTTGTACCGGTCCTGGTAGTGCACCGTGCCGAGCAGGGGCATGCCGGCGTCGTCGAGGGAGTTGCGCCCGAAGACGTCCCGCATGAGGTCGAACGTGGACCCCAGCCCGTCGTAGGCCTCGTCCACGGCGGGATCGTCGCTGGCGGGGTCTCCCTCGGAGCGCACGAGCGTGCCGGGGAGCTCACCGGTGTTGCCGGCCGAGTGCACCCTGCGCTCCTTGCCGGTGGTCGTCCGCGGCGCGACGGACCGGGTGGCCGGCTCCGTGATCAGGCGCTCCGCCCGGACCGTGGTGTCCACGGCGAGAGCGGCCAGGGCGTTCCGCCGGGTCCGCTCGTCCCCGCGCACCGCCATCTGCTCGTGCACGTACGGCGGGATCACCCCGCAGAACGGTCCGTGACCCTGCCCGCGTCCGTGTCCGTGCTCCGCGGTCATGACCTTCCCTCCTCTGCGCCCGGGATCCGGTTCCCCGCGGCGTCCAGCTCACCGGAGGACGTGCCCACGGCATCGAGCTCACCGGGCGATCTGCCCGCCGCGTCCGGCTTCCGCCCCGCCGCGTCCGCCGGCTGCCCGGCGCTGCTGTCCGCCGTGTCCGCCCCACCGGCCGCCCCCTGCCTGACCAGGTACCAGCAGCCGCCCGGCGAGCCGTCGAAGGAGGACATCGCCCCCGCCCCGGCGCTGCCGGTCACCGTGCCGCCGTACTGCGCGGGGCCGTCGGCGAACCGGAGCAGCAGCGTGCCGTCCTGCTGCCGCCAGTCGCCGGAGAAGCCACCGCCCGAGAACGTGCCGTCCGGGGTGAACACCAGGCCCACCCGGCCGTAGTCGTCGGTGCAGCCCCAGCTGAAGTGGAGCACCCACGGACCGGAGATCGTCACAGTTCCGCCCCTCTCGTCGTCCGGCGCGGAAGCACCGGCAGGACCGCCGACCGGACCTCCACGGACCGGGAAGACCGTTGTGCATCGATCATCCCACCAGGATCCGACGACGTACCGGCCTCAGCGAGGATCAGCAGCCCGCGCCCCGCGGGTTCTCGAGGCAGTCGTCCGCGTAGTTGCGCACCGTGGCGCGCCAGACGCTGATGGGCACGGGCGCGCTCGCCACGTCGTTGAGCCCCGCGACGGGCAGCCACGGACCACCCGCGACGGAGTACTCACCGGCGAACCAGGTGGTGAGCGAGACGGCGTAGTCGCCGGTCTCGGTGTAGACGTGGCTGGTGTCGGTCGGCACGTCCCACGCCCCCTCCTCGAGCGGGGCGCCGCTGAGTTCGGTGGGCCCGAGCCCGGTCCCGTCGCCGTAGTTCCACGCGTACTGGACCGGGACGGCGCGCACCTGCACGGGGAACCCACCCAGCTCGGTGCTGAACTGCTGGGGCCTGGCGTCCGCCCAGACATTGGTGTGCATGCCCCGCAGCGTGTCGGGCGCGGGCTGGACCGCGCTCGCCGCGGGCGCGACGGCGAGCGTTTTGAAGTCCTGCAGGGTGAAGGTCGGCAGCTCCACGACCTCCTCGCCGCCCTCTGCCTCGGCGACCGCCACGCACATCGGCTCGCCCCAGGGCGTGCTGGGGCCCTCCCCCTGCCGCACGACGACGTTGAGGTAGGCGCCCTCACCGCCGTCGGCCGTGGTGCACTCCCGCTCGGCCAGACAGTCCTCCAGCGCGCCGCCGGTCCGGTTGGTGCAGGGGTTCTGCAGGCCGAAGGTCTGCGACTTCGACCGCGCGATCGCGTCCGGGTTGAACGGCCGGTCGATGCCCTGGTCGTCCAGGTACTGGCGGAGGGCCTTCTGGAAGACGGGGTCCTCGTCCGGGTCGTAGTCGGTTGGGACTGCAGCATCCACCCCCGGCGGCGCACTCATTGAGCCAGGGATAGGAATAGCTGTATTCCTACGCTCAGCTTTTAATTGGATTTTATTTCCCTTTGCGTAAGCTGACGATGGCGCCCCTGCGCTCACCCGCCTCTCCCTCTCGAGCCCTCCCCCGAGTTTGGTCGGATCAAAGTCATCGCTATTGGAATTTGCGGCAGCTGAAGTGAATGCCGGCAATATCAGTGCTTGCGCAATAATCGAAACTGCGATTGACCTCCGCAAGCTCACCGCTGCTCCGATCCCGGGAGCGGAGCAGCGGTGATGTAAACCCAATCTCCGGCAGCATAGTCCATGTAAACGAGAAAGCTATCGCTTGAACTTCCGTCGGGATTTTCCGCATGGACCAATTCCCGGGAGTCAATTATTTGGATTCCCTCGTAAGTTGAGGTAACAACTGGCTTGTAGATCCCATCAACAGCTCTTACAAATTCGTTGTCACGAAGAGAGATAGATTCTCGACTGCCAACTGCCCAAGCCCCCGCATCATAAAGCTTTTCAATTTCATCCAACTCACCCATGCATACTTCGCAGTGTGGGCTTATGATCTCCCGCGCATATGACGTATCGCCCGTCTGGTAGGCGTACCACTTTGCGTCGGACCAGTAGTCGAGGAACGCCTGCGCCCCCTCCCGGGACTCCTCCTTCGCCAGGGCCGGCATGACAGGCTTCGGCACGTTCTGGGCGGGACCGTCGAGGGAGGCCGGCACGTAGTCGGCGGGAGTGACGTCCGGAGCCGGCTCGGCCGAGGTCGCCGGCGTCGTCGATGTCGACGTCGCCGAGGTCGTGGCGCCGGAAGGTGACGCCGCGGCGCCGTCGTCGCCGGGGGCGCACCCCGTGAGGAGCAGCGCCGCCAGGACGAGGCCTCCGCCCACCGCGCCGACTGGGTTGGACCGGACCATGAAGTTCCCCGATTCGCTCTGCCACGGCCGGACGGGCCGGCTGGATGGGTCAGATGGTAAGCGCGGAGCGTCACGCGGGGACAACCCCTGTGGATCCGCGGAAAGCCGCGTTTTCATGGGGCCTGGTCAGCGGCAACGTGGTCACGACTTCGTTAATGTCATGATGACCCGAACGGTGTTATAGTCACTTCAACCTGAAGAACTGGACGCCGAGGGAGGTGACGATGACCGGACAGGACGTGGCGCTCGCCGTGTCGACCGTCATCTTCGCCGCCCGGGACACCGGCCCCGACGGCCGCAAGGAGCTCTGGCTCCCTCTCGTCCGCCGGATCCGCGATCCCTTCCGCGGCATGTGGGCCCTGCCCGGCGGACCGCTGCAGCCCCACGAGGACCTCGAGTCCTCCGCCGCCCGCTCGCTGCAGCTCACCACCGGACTGCAGCCCGGATACCTCGAACAGCTCTATGCCTTCGGCGGGCTCACCCGCTCCGCCAATGCCGAGGAACGCGTCGTCTCGATCGTCTACTGGGCCTCCATCCGCGCCGATCAGGCCTCCGACCTGCACGCCGACCTCAACGTCACGTGGATGCGCACCACCGAGCTGCCGCCCCTCGCCTTCGACCACAGCGACATCGTGGACTACGCCCTCTACCGCCTGCGCAACAAGATCACCTACAGCCGCGTGGCGCACTCCTTCCTCGGCGAGACCTTCACCCTCGCCGCCCTGCGCGAGGTGCACGAGGCGATCCTCGGTGCCCCCCTGGACCCGGCCAACTTCCGGCGCCAGGTGCTCGCGTCCGGCGCCGTCCTCGACACCGGCACCCGCCTGGAGGGCACCCGGCACCGCCCGCCCCGGCTCTACCGCTACAACACCGACCTCGACCTCGCCGACCGCGCCCCGGCCGGCCGCACCACCCAGGAGCAGACATGACCTCTGTCGCCACCCGCATCGACCTGCTGGCCGAGAAGCCGGCCGAGCTGCCGGGCACCGCCCCGGCCACCAGCACCTGCAGCACCGACCTCGCGGCGAGCCCGTGGGACTTCGCGCCCCCGGTGGCCGCCGGCTACGGCCCCGGCGCCTCCGAGGCCGACGTGGTGCCCGCCGGCTCCCCCGCCCAGCCCGTGATCCCGGAGGAGTACCAGCGCGCCTCCGCCGAGGAGCTGGAGCGGCGGATCACCGCCGCCAAGCAGGCCCTGGGCGAGCGCGTGGTGGTGCTCGGCCACTTCTACCAGCGGGACGAGATCGTCCAGCACGCCGACTTCCTGGGCGACTCCTTCCAGCTGGCCCGCGCCGCGAAGTCCAAGCCGGAGGCCGAGGCCATCGTCTTCTGCGGCGTGCACTTCATGGCCGAGACCGCCGACATCCTCTCCGGCGACCACCAGTCCGTGATCCTGCCGAACCTCGCCGCCGGCTGCTCCATGGCGGACATGGCCGACGAGGACTCCGTCGAGGAGGCGTGGGAGCAGCTCATGGACGTCCTCGGGGAGACCGCTGAGGACGGCCGGCAGACCGTGATCCCCGTGACGTACATGAACTCCTCCGCCGCGCTCAAGGCCTTCTGCGGCCGGCACGGGGGCATCGTGTGCACCTCCTCCAACGCCGCGACCGTCCTGGAGTGGGCGTTCGAGCGCGGGCAGCGAGTCCTGTTCTTCCCCGACCAGCACCTGGGCCGCAACACCGCCAAGGCCATGGGGATCCCGCTCGAGCAGATGCCCATGTGGAACCCCCACAAGGACCTCGGCGGCAACACCGCGCAGGACCTGCAGGACGCCAAGGTCGTCCTGTGGCACGGCTTCTGCTCCGTGCACCGCCGCTTCACGGTGGCCCAGATCGAGAAGGCTCGCGCCGAGCACCCCGGCGTGCGGGTGATCGTGCACCCCGAGTGCCCCATGCCCGTGGTCGACGCCGCCGACGAGAACGGCTCCACCGACCACATCCGCAAGGCCGTCGAGGCCGCCGAGCCCGGCAGCACCTTCGCGATCGGCACCGAGATCAACATGGTCAACCGGCTCGCCGACGAGCACCCCGAGCACACGATCTTCTGCCTCGACCCCGTCATCTGCCCGTGCTCCACGATGTACCGGATCCACCCCGGCTACCTCGCGTGGGTGCTCGAGGAGCTCGTGGCCGGCCGCGTGATCAACCGGATCACCGTGGACCCCGACACCGCCCGGGACGCCGAGGTGGCGCTCGAGCGGATGCTGGCGGCGCTGCCGCGGTGAGCACGCAGCCGGCACCGCGCGTGCTCGTGGTGGGCACCGGCATCGCCGGTCTCACCGCGGCCCTGGGCGCCATCCGCCACGGGCTCGACGTCACGCTGCTGAGCAAGGACGCCCTCGACGAGACCAGCACCGACCGCGCCCAGGGCGGGATCGCCGCCATGACGGCCGCGCTCCCGGCCGGCCAGCCGCACGACTCCGAGGAGCTGCACGTCCAGGACACCCTCGCCGCCGGAGCCGGGACGTGCGACGACGGCGCCGTGCGCGCCCTCGTGCGCGACTCGGCCGCAGCGATCGACGAGCTCGTGGCGCGGGGCGTCGGCTTCGACCGCGAGGCCGGAGCGGACTCTCCCTGGCTCGAGGGCCTCGAGGGCGCCCACTCCGTGCCCCGGATCCTGCACGCCGGCGGCGACGCGACCGGCCACGAGATCCAGCGCGCCCTCCTCGCCACCGCGCTGGCGGCCGAGGCGTCCGGGCACCTGCGGATCTCCCGGCACACCATGCTGGTCGACCTCGTGCTCGGTCCCTGGGGTCGGGTCGCCGGCGCCCTCGTGCTGACAGGTGACGGCGACCGGCTCCGCCGGCTGTCCGTCGACGCCGTGGTGCTCGCCACCGGCGGGGCCGGTCAGCTCTACCCGCACACCACCAACCCGGCCGTGGCCACCGGCGACGGCGTCGCGGCGGCCCTGCGCGCCGGCGCCGCCGTGGCCGACCTGGAGTTCGTGCAGTTCCACCCGACGGCGCTGGCGGCCACGGGCTGCTTCCTGGTCTCCGAGGCCGTCCGCGGCGAGGGCGCGGTCCTGCGGGACGCCACGGGCCGGCGCTACCTCCAGGACGTGCACCCCCGCGCGGAGCTCGCACCCCGGGACGTCGTGGCCCGCGAGAACGTCCGGCGCTCCCTGGACCAGGGCGGCCTGCCCGTCCTGCTCGACTGCACCCGCCTGGCGCCGCCCGGTCCCGGTCCGCACAGCAGCGGCACGACCGCCGAGTTCCTCGCCCGGCGCTTCCCCACCATCGACGCCGCCCTGCGCGCGCACGGGATCGACTGGTCCCGCGAGCCGGTCCCGGTCACCCCGGCCGCCCACTACCTCATGGGCGGCGTGGCCACCGACGGCCTCGGCCGCACGAGCCTGCCGGGGCTGTACGCCGTGGGCGAGTGCGCCTCCACGGGCGTGCACGGCGCCAACCGGCTGGCCTCCAACTCGCTGCTGGAGGGAGCGGTCTTCGGGACCCGGGTGGCGGACGCGCTGCGGGCCGACATTCTGCGGGCTCGCACTCTGCGCGCCGGCGCGGCGGGGGCCGGAACGCCGGGGACCGACATGCCGCGGGCCGACCGCGCCGGCGACGACGCCCCGGCCCGCCTCGTCCTGCCCGGCCGGACCGAGGTCCTGCCGGCACAGGAGAGCACCGTGCCGTTCGACCGCGCGCAGTTCCAGCAGGCCATGTGGACCGGCGCCGGCGTCCTGCGCGACCGCGCGCGGCTCGAGGCGCTGGCCCGGCGGCTGGCCGCCTTCCGCCCGCCCTCCGGCCTCTCCCGCCGTGCGGTCGAGGACCGGAACCTGCTGACCGTGGGGCGCGCCGTGGCCGCCGCCGCCCTGCACCGCGCCGAGTCCCGCGGGGCCCACTTCCGGGAGGACTTCCCCGTCCCCGATCCCGCCCGCGCCCGGCGCACGTTCTGGCGCCTGGACCCGGCGTCCAGCGCCCCGCTCATTGTCTTCACCAGTAAACATGTCGCTGAGGACATATTCGAGACCCCCGAGAGGATCCCCGCATGCTGACCCGAGCCGCCATCACCGAGGTCGTGGAGCGAGGGCTCGCCGAGGACGCCCCCTGGGGCGACATCACCTCCGAGCACCTCATCCCCGCCGGAGCCACCGCCCGGGCCGAGCTCGTGGCGCGCGAGGCCGGCGTCTTCTCCGGCGGCCAGGTCTTCGCCGCGACGTTCGCCGCCGCGGACCCCGCCGTGGCCGTCGAGCTGGTCTCCGCGGACGGCGACCGCTTCGGGCCCGGGGACACCCTGGCCGTGGTGACCGGTCCCGCCCGGGCCGTGCTCACCGGCGAGCGCGTGGCCCTGAACCTCACCCAGCGGATGTGCGGGATCGCCACCCTGACCGCCCGCTACGTCGCCGCCGTCGAGGAGACGGTCGCCCGCGTGGAGCAGGCCGCGAACCTCCCCGCCGGCACCATCACCCGGACCCGGGTGGCCGACACGCGCAAGACCACCCCCGGGCTGCGGGCGCTCGAGAAGCACGCCGTGCTCAGCGGGGGCGGGCACAACCACCGGCACTCCCTCTCGGACGCCGTGATGGCCAAGGACAACCACCTCGCCCTGCTCACGGCCGACGGCACCGATCTGGCCGGCGCCCTCCGGCAGCTGCGCCGTCGCCTCCCCCACACGGTGCACCTCGAGGTGGAGGTGGACCGCCTCGACCAGATCGAGGCGGTGCTGGCCGGAGGCGCGGACACGATCCTGCTGGACAACTTCTCGGTGGACGACCTCGTGACCGGCGTGGCGATCATCGACGACCGGGCGACCGTCGAGGCCTCGGGCGGCGTGAGCCTGGAGACCGTCGGGGAGATCGCCGCCACCGGGGTGGACGTGATCTCGGTGGGCGCGCTCACCCACTCCGCCCGCAACCTGGACCTGGGTCTCGACATCGCGCTCGGCGTCCGGACGGGATGACGGTGCTGTACCTCGACTCGGCCGCGACCACCCCGCTCCGCAGGGAGGTCCTGGAGGCCATGTGGCCCTACCTCACCCAGGAGTTCGGCAACGCCTCGAGCCACCACGAGACCGGGCGGCGGGCGCTGGCCGGGCTCGAGCAGGCCCGCGGGACGGTGGCGCAGGTGCTCGGCTGCCGGCCCGCCGAGATCGTGTTCACCTCCGGCGGGACCGAGGCGGACAACCTGGCCGTCAAGGGCATCGCCCTGGGCCGCCGGGACCGGGACCCCGCGCGCACGCACGTGGTGACGAGCGCGGTCGAGCACCACGCCGTGCTCGGCTCGGCCCGGGACCTGGCCCGCTGGGACGGGTTCGAGCTCACGGAGCTGGGCGTGTCCGCCGAGGGCCTCGTGGACCCCGCCGCCCTGGAGGGGGCTGTTCGCGCGGGCACCGCGGTGGTATCCGTGATGCATGCGAACAACGAGACGGGTGCGGTCCAGGCGATCGCCGAACTGGCTGCGGTGGCTCGGGCGCGGGACGTCCCGTTCCATACGGATGCGGTCCAGGCGGCCGGGGCGCTGGAACTGGACGTACAAGCGCTCGACGTGGCGGCGCTGAGCCTCGCCGGGCACAAGATCGGCGGCCCCAAGGGCGTGGGCGTGCTCTTCCTGCGCCGGGGGACCCCGTTGCGACCGCTGCTGAGCGGCGGCGGGCACGAGCGGGGCCGGCGCTCCGGGACCTCGGACGTGGCCGGGGCGGTCGGCTTCGCCACGGCCCTGCGGCTCGCGGCGGAGGAGCGCCCGGACCGGTCCGGGCGGCTCGCTGAACTGCGGGACCGGCTGATCCACGGGATCCTGTCCGCGGTCCCCTCGGCGGTGCTGACCGGCCCGGACCCCCGGGAGCGGCCGGCGGCGCGGCTCCCCGGCAACGCCTCATTCTGCTTCCCGGGCGTCAACGGCGAGACGGTGCTGGTGGACCTGGAGGCGCGCGGGCTGCTCGTCTCCTCGGGCTCGGCCTGCTCGGCGGGGGACACCGAGCCCTCCCACGTGCTGACCGCGATGGGCCTCCCGCCGGAGGTCGCCACCACCGCGGTCCGGTTCACGCTGTCCGCGGAGATCACCCCGGAGCAGGTGGACGGGATCGTGGCGGCGACCCGGGACGTCGTCGAGCGCCTGGTGGCGCCGCACGGCTGAGCGCGGTCAGCCGGCCGGGACCGGGTGCTGCACCCCGTCGTGCACGACCGCCAGGACAGGTTCGCCCGGGGTGTCCACGGAGCGGGAGCTCTCCGGCGCGAGGATCCACGAGGGGTCGGGGCAGGAGTGGGGCGCGGGCCCGTCCGGCACGGCGCTCGAGGCGCCCCGGCCGTCGAAGCCCTCCAGGCGGAAGCCGACGACCGTCCGCCACAGCGCACGCGGGGAGCTCGCGATCCCGCGGGTCTCGGTGACGACCAGGTCCGTGCGCTGTGCCACGACCTCCTCGGTCCCCGACCGGACGCACTCCCACGAGATCGTGGTGACCGAGGTGGTCTCGGCCACGAACCGGAGGGAGGCCGCATTGGCCTGCAGCGTCGCCTCGTCCCAGCCGAGCACGGTCATGACGTCGGAACCGGTCACGAACCCGGTGCCGTCCTCGTGGAGCTGCGTGGTCGCCCAGGCCGGTGCCACCAGACCGATCGACACCCCCGCCGCCGCGAGAGCCGCCAGTACCACGAAGAGCTTGTGCATGTGCTTCCCCATCTCCCTGTCCCCCGGCGCCGGGGACGAGATCCCGGCGTCGTTTTTTCGAACGTTAATGCAGGTGGGAGAGGGGATCCAGCCGCGTGACCGTTCTGTGACCCTGCTCCGACCTGCGGCGACACATGACTGGCCGGAGCGCGCGACGCCGGGTCGCCCAGCGCCTCAGCCGGCGACCTGCTCGCGCAGCACGTTCTTGCGGATCTTGCCGGACGCGGTCCGCGGCATCTCGTCCACCACGCTCAGCGTCTTGGGCACCTTGTAGCGGGCCAGGCGGCCGGCCAGGTGCTCCTCGATGGTGCGCGCGGTGACCTCCCGGCCCTCCCGGGGGACGACGACGGCGTGCGGCACCTCACCCCACTTCTCGTCGGGCACGCCGATGACCGCCACGGCGGCCACCTCCGGCAGCTCGAGGATGACCGACTCGACCTCCGCCGGATAGATGTTCTCCCCGCCGGAGATGATCATGTCCTTGATCCGGTCCGCGACGAACAGGTAGCCGTCCTCGTCCAGGTAGCCCAGGTCCCCGGAGTGGAACCACTCCCCGTCGAAGGAGTCGGCCGCGTCGGGACGGTTCCAGTACTCCCGGATGACATTGGGGCCCGAGAGCAGGATCTCCCCCGCCTCCCCCGGCCCCACGGGCTCCCCCGCCGCATCCACGATGCGCACGTCGGAGAAGAAGTGCGGCAGCCCCGAGGAGCCCGCCTTCTCCCGGGACTTCGCCGCCGGCAGGTTGGTGGCGCCCGGGGAGGTCTCCGTCATGCCGTAGCTGGCCGTGAAGGCCAGCCCCCGGTCCTCATAGGCCTCCAGGACCCGCATCGGCACCGCGGAGCCGCCGCAGGTGAGCTTGCGCAGGGAGGAGAGGTCCGTGGAGTCCCAGTCCGGGTGCTCGCACAGCAGCTGGTAGGTGGTCGGCACCCCCGACAGCCAGGTGACGCGGTGGGCCTCGATGAGCTCCAGCACCCGCCCGGGCACGAACTTGGACTCGAGCACCAGCGTGGCGCCCTTGAGCAGCGTGGGCAGCACCCCCATCCCGAGCGAGGCCACGTGGAACATCGGAGAGATCATGAGCGAGACGTCGTCGGCCGCCACATCGTAGTCGACCAGGACGTTGACGCAGTTCCAGGTGAAGTTGCCGTGGGTCAGGCAGGCCCCCTTGGGCCGGCCGGTGGTGCCGGAGGTGTAGAGGATCACGGCGAGGTCGTCCAGCTCGACCGGGACGTCCTCCGTCCAGGGCTCGGCGCCCGCGATCACCGTCTCGAGAGCCGTGATCCCCTCCGCACCCTCCTCGCCCACGACCCAGCGGGTGACGTCCGTGAGCCCCCGGGCGGCCGGGCCGGCCAGTCCCGTCAGCGCCGCGTCGTGGATCAGCGCCGAGACGCCCGCGTCCTCGAGCTGGTAGCGGATCTCCGGGACCGCCAGGCGCGTGTTGAGGGGCACGAGGACCGCACCCAGGGCCCCCGCCGCGAACATCGTCTCGAGGAAGGCCGGGCTGTTCTCCCCGAGGAAGGCCACCCGGTCCCCGGGCCCCACGCCCTGCCCGGAGAGGGCCGTCGCCAGCCGCCGGGACCGGTCGTGGAGCTCCCGGTAGGTCAGCGTGCGCTCGCCGTGGACCACCGCCGTCCGGGGCCCGGACTTCTCGAGCCTCCGGACGAGCCAGGATCCCAGTCCCTGATTTCGCATGCGAGCGTCTCCTCAAGCAGTCGGCAAAGGCAATAGTTGAAAAAGTCCACTATTTGATCCCAGCGTAGAGAGATCTGGATCACGTTGTCCAGACCCCGCGCACTCGGATCCCCCGCTCCTGCCCCAGATGGACAATTTCCTCAATGGTTGACACTTTCAATTGATTGCTGTTCCAATGGGTCCACTGTGAGCCGGCCCACACGCGCCCCGGGTCCCCGGGAGCCGCGGCCGGCCCCCTCCGCGGCACCGGCGACCGAACCGGTGCCGCACCCACTCTTTCCACCCCAGAGCAAGGAACCGCCATGTCAGCAGCACCGGACACCCTGGCGTCCCTGGACGCCCGCGCCCGGAACACAGAGGCGCGCAAGGTCATCTTCTCGAGCTACCTCGGCTCCACCATCGAGTTCTACGACTTCCTGCTCTACGCCTCGGCCTCCGCTCTGGTCTTCCCCTTCGTCTTCTTCACCGACCTCGACCCCCTGGCCGGCACGATCGCGGCGTACGGCACCTTCGCGGCGGGCTATCTGGCCCGGCCCCTCGGCGGGGCGATCTTCGGCCACTTCGGCGACCGCCTGGGCCGCAAGAAGATGCTCATCATCTCGATGCTGATCATGGGCATCGCCTCGACGCTCATCGGCCTCATCCCCAGCGCCGCCGTCATCGGCTCCTGGGGCGCGGTCATCCTGATCCTCCTGCGGGTGTGCCAGGGCATCGCCGTGGGCGGCGAGTGGGGCGGAGCCGCCCTGATGGCCCTGGAGCACTCCGCCAAGGGCAAGCGCGGCTTCGCCGCCTCCTTCACCAACGCCGGCGCCCCGACCGGCGCCGCACTGGGCACCTTCGTCCTGGGCCTGTTCGCCGCCATGCCGGAGGAGCAGTTCCTCGCCTGGGGCTGGCGCGTCCCGTTCCTGCTCTCCGTGCTGCTGCTGGGCGTGGGCGTCTTCGTGCGCGCCCAGGTGTCCGAGAGCCCGATCTTCCAGGCCGCCCTGGCCAAGGAGGCCGCCGAGGGACCGGCCGTCAAGCGCACGGTGCCCCTCGTGGCGGTGCTGCGGCGCCCCCGCGCGCTCCTCTACACGATGCTGGCGGGGGCCTCCGGCTTCGCCCTGCAGGTCTTCCTCGCCACCTTCGCGGTCGCCTACGCCGTGCAGAGCGGCGCCGACCGGCAGCCGGTGCTCTACGCCTTCGCCCTCGCCTCGGTGCTCAGCGTGTTCTTCGTGGTCGGCATGGGACGCCTGTCCGACCGGCTGGGCCGGCGCCCGGTCATGGTCGTGGGGCTGGTGCTGTTCATCGCCCTGATCTTCCCGATGTTCTCGTGGCTGGCCACCGGCAACGTGCTGCTGATCTTCGCGACCTTCACCATCGGACTGGCCTGCCACGCAGCGATCTACGGACCGCTGGCGGCCTTCATCTCCGAGCAGTTCGGCACGTCCGCCCGCTACACCGGCGCCTCGCTCGGCTACCAGTTCGCCACTCTGATCGGGGCCGGCTTCACCCCGTCGATCCTCGCCTCGATCTACGCGTCCTCCGGGCAGTCCATCGCCCCGGTGGTCTGGTACCTGGCCGGCATGGCCGTGGTGAGCACGGTGTTCATCCTGCTCACCCGCGAGTCCAAGGACTTCGACCTGGAGACCCACGAGCACTGACCCGCACCACCGCACGCACCGCGGCCCCCGCCTGACGTCAGGCGGGGGCCGCGGTGCCTGCGGTGGCACCGGTGCTCAGAAGGCCACCTTCCGCAGCAGCCGGGAGAGCTCCTCCCGCTCCCCCGGGGAGAGCGGGGACAGCGACTCCGCGGTGGAGGTCTCCACCAGGGCCCTGGCCCGCGCGTACAGCTCCCTGCCGGGCTCGGTGGGCGCGATGATCTTCGACCGGCGGTCCCGCGGGTCGGTCCGGCGCTCCACCGCACCGCGCCGCTCCAGATCGTCGAGAATGGCCACGATCTGGCTGGGGTCCAGCACCAGGAACTGGCTCAGCTCGCGCTGGGTCAGCTGCTCCTCGCCGCAGGCGAGCGCCAGGACCGAGTAGTGGCGCACCTTCAGGTCCAGCTCCGCCAGGCGCCTGTTGGCCGCCGAGGACCCCGTCGAGGCCGCGCGGGCCATCAGGAAGACCGGCTCCGCCGTCAGCTCGGCCTCGAGGAGGCGTTCGAGACCGGTGGACGGGTCGGTGGGCGTGCTCATGGTGTCCCTCCTGGGGCCGGGGACCCCAGTCTACGGAATCCGTGCACCCAGCATAGATGGAGTTTCTTAACCATTGACATTTTCAACGAATAGCGGTGGAATGGACCCGAACCCAGAGCAGTGACGGGCGTCACCCGCCCACCGCTCCCCGAGCGAAGATCCGTCAGCGAAGGAGCCGACCCATGGCACAGGACAGCACCACCACCCCGAGCACCGCCCCCCTCGCCGGCAAGGTCGCCGTCGTCACCGGCTCCGGCCAGGGCCTGGGCCTGGCCTACGCCCAGGAGCTCGCCCGCCAGGGCGCGGCCGTGGTGATCAACGACGTCGACGCGGCGATCGCCGAGAAGGCCGTCGCCTCCATCACCGAGGCCGGCGGGCAGGCCGTGGCCGTCGTCGCGCCCGTGGGCTCCACCGAGACCGCCACCGCCCTCGTCAACGGCGCCGTGGAGGCCTTCGGCCGCCTCGACGTCCTGGTCGCCAACGCGGGCGTGCTGCGCGACAAGTCCCTGCTGAAGATGACCGACGAGGACTTCGACCTGGTCATCCAGGTGCACCTGCGCGGCACCTTCACCTGCGCCCGCGAGGCCTACCGGCACTTCAAGGAGAACGGGGTGCCCGGGCGGATCATCACCATCGGCTCCCCCACCGGCCAGTACGGCAACTTCGGCCAGACCAACTACGCCGCCGCCAAGGCGGGCATCGTGGGCATGGTCCGCACCTGGGCCCTGGAGATGAAGAAGGCCGGCGTCACCGCCAACGCCGTCATCCCCGTGGCCGCCACCGCCATGACCGAGACCATCCCGTTCTTCCGCTCCGCCGTCGAGGCCGACCGCCGCGGCGAGCCCATGCCGGACTTCTTCCGCAAGGACCTCGGCTTCGGCAACGCCGCCGACGTCGCCGGGCTGATCGCCTGGCTCGCCTCCGACGACGCCGCCGGGGTCACCGGCCAGGCCATCGGCGCCGGCGGCGACCGCCTCCAGGTCTTCAGCCACCCCGCGCCCGTGGTCACCGAGTACCGCGACGGCGGCTGGACCTTCGAGGCCCTGCGCGAGCAGTTCCCCGCGATCCTCGAGGGCAGCCTGCAGCCGGTCGGCGAGACCCTGCCCCCGCTGCCGGAGGAGCTCAAGCCCGAGTCCGCGACCCAGCAGTCCTAGGAGGCACCGGCATGCGCTACGAGTACGGTCTCGACCTCGCGTCCCTGGACGCGATCGACATGCACGTGCACATCGAGTGCTCCGACCACGGGCACCCGTCCCTGCCCCCGGCCCTGACCGAGGCCTCCGCGAAGTACTTCAAGGCCGAGGACCGCTCCCCGTCCCTGGACACCATCGCCGAGCGCTACCGGCAGTGGCGGATGGCCGCCGTCGTCTTCACCGTGGACGCGACCACGGCGCTGGGCCACGAGCCGAACTCCATCGAGGAGATCGCCGAGGGCGCCGCCCGCAACAACGACGTGCTGATCCCCTTCGGCTCCGTGGACCCGCTGCAGGGCTCCGCTGCGGTGGAGCGGGCGAAGAAGCTCGTCGAGGAGCACGGGGTGAAGGGCTTCAAGTTCCACCCGTCCCTGCAGGGCTTCGACCCCTCCGACGAGCGCTTCTATCCGCTGTATGCGGCGATCCAGGACCTGGGCGTCCCCGCCCTGTTCCACACCGGGCAGAACGGCATGGGCGCCGGGCTGCCCGGGGGCGGCGGGATCAAGCTGGCCTACTCCAACCCGCTGCTGCTGGACGCCGTGGCCGCGGACTTCCCCGAGCTGCAGGTCATCATGGCCCACCCCTCGGTGCCGTGGCAGGAGGAGGCCAACTCCATCGCCACCCACAAGGCCAACGTGTGGATCGACCTCTCCGGGTGGTCGCCCAAGTACTTCCCCGAGTCCCTCGTCAAGGCCTCCAACCGGATGCTGCAGGACAAGGTGCTCTTCGGCACCGACTACCCGCTGATCACCCCGCAGAAGTGGCTCGGCGCCTTCGAGCAGCAGTCCTTCACCGACGAGGTCCGCCCCAAGATCCTCAAGGACAACGCCGTGCGCCTGCTGGGCCTGGACGGGCCGCGGGCATGAGCGCGCCCACGGAGCCGGCCGCCGAGGGCGCGGCCGCCACGACCGGACGGCTGTACCCGGACTGCGACCCGTACGGGGTCGAGGACCGGCTGACCGAGGCCGAGAAGGCCCCTCTGCGCCGGCTGCGGCGGGTGCTCGAGGACGAGGTCCGGCCGCTGCTGGCCGAGTACTGGGAGGCCGGGGAGTTCCCCTACCAGATCGTCCCCTCCCTGCACGCCCTCGACCTCATGACCCCGCCCGAGCTCACCGCCGGCGGTGCGCAGCCCCGGTCCCTGTACCACGGCTTCCGGATCTTCGAGCTCGCCCGCACCGACGCCTCGATCGCCACCTTCTACACCGCCCAGGCCGGGCTCTTCCGCACGGCCTGCCGCGTGGGCGGCACCCCCGAGCAGTTCGCGCAGTGGGACCCGCGGATCACGTCCTTCGAGATGACGGGCGTGTTCTGCCTGACCGAGCCCGAGCACGGCTCCGACATCGCCGGCGGGCTGGCCACCACGGCCCGCCGCGAGGGCGACGAGTGGGTGCTCCACGGCGCCAAGCGCTGGATCGGCGGCGCGGTCACGGCCGACCTGCTCGCCGTGTTCGCCCGCGACGAGGCCGACGGCCAGGTCAAGGGCTTCCTGGTGGACCGTCAGGCCCCGGGCGTGCGGCTGGAGAAGATCACCGGCAAGACGTCCCTGCGGATGATGCAGAACGCCGACATCCACCTCGACGGCGCACGGGTGCCCGAGCCGATGCGGCTGGGGAACGTGAACTCCTTCAAGGACGTCGCCGCGATGCTGCGCGCCATGCGCTCCGACGTCGCCTGGATCGCCACCGGCGTCCAGGCCGGCGCCTACGAGGCCGCGCTGGCCTACGTGCGCGAGCGCGAGCAGTTCGGCCGCCCGATCGGCAGCTTCCAGCTCGTCCAGGAGAAGCTGGCCCGGATGCTCGGCAACGTCACCGCGTCCCTGAGCATGGTCGCCGGTCTCGCCGAACGGCAGCAGGACGGCGTCTACCGGGACGAGGACTCCGCCCTGGCCAAGATGTGGATCAGCCTGCACATGCGCGAGACCGTCGCACTGGCCCGCGAGCTCGTCGGCGGCAACGGCATCACCCTGGCCCACGACGTCGCCCGCTTCCACGCCGACGCCGAGGCCGTCTACTCCTACGAGGGCACCCACGAGATCAACGCGCTCGTGGTCGGCCGGTCGCTCACCGGCCGCAGCGCCTTCGCCTGAGCCGACCGGCACCCACCACCACGGACACCACCACGGAGGACACCATGACCGATGCACAGACCCAGCCCCAGACCGTCGTCGGCTTCGAGGAGGTCAAGGACCTCGTCGGGAAGAACCTGGGCCACTCCGCCTGGCGGGAGATCACCCAGGAGCAGGTGAACACGTTCGCCGACGCCACCGACGACCACCAGTGGATCCACGTGGACCCCGAGCGCGCGAAGGAGGGACCCTTCGGCGCCCCCATCGCCCACGGCTTCCTGACCCTGTCCCTGCTCATCCCGATGTGGTCCGAGCTCTTCGACGTCACCGGCGTGAAGACCAAGGTCAACTACGGGCTCGACAAGGTCCGCTTCACCTCTCCCGTCACGGTCGGCTCGCGGATCCGGATGACCGTGACCATCACCGACGTCCAGGAGGTCAAGGGCAACGGCCTGCACCTGGTGGCCGACGGCACGATCGAGATCGAGGGCGAGGAGCGGCCCGCCGTGGTCGCCACCTTCCTCAACCGCTTCTACGCCTGAGCGCACCGGGTTCCCGCCAGGGTTCCCGACCACGACGGCCCGGGTGACCACGCCCTTCCGTGGTCGCCCGGGCCGTCGTCGTCCGCCGTCGTCGTCGTCCGCCGTCGTCGTCCGTCGTCGTCCTTCGTCGTCGTCCTTCGTCGTCCGTCGTCCGCCGCCGTGGTCGGACGACGGCGGCCGGGCGGGAACGGTCAGACGGCGGTGGTCTCCTGCACGCAGGCCGCCACGGCCTCGGCCACAGCGGGGGCGACCCGGGGGTCCAGGGCCGAGGGCACGATGTGCTCGGCGCTCAGGCCGTCCTCGGCCGCGATCTGCGCGATCGCTCGGGCGGCCGCCAGCTTCATCACCGGGGTGATCCGCCGCGCCCCGGCGTCCAGGGCGCCGCGGAAGATCCCCGGGAAGGCCAGGACGTTGTTGATCTGGTTCGGGAAGTCCGACCGGCCCGTGGCCACCACGGTCGCGTGCTTCGCGGCCACGTCCGGCATGATCTCCGGGTCCGGGTTGGCCAGGGCGAACACGATCGCGTCCTCGGCCAGCTCGGTCAGGAACTCCTCGGGGATCTTGCCCCCGAGACGCCCACGAACACCTCGGCACCCTCCAGGGCGTCCTTGGGTCCGCCGATCAGCCCGCGGGGGTTGGTGCGCGCGGCGTAGCCGGCCTTGATCGCGTTGAGGTCGTCGCGCTCGCGCGAGACGATGCCGCGGGAGTCCATCAGCACCACGTCCTCGATGCCCTGGGCCAGCAGGATCTCGGTGATCGCGATCCCGGCCGCCCCGGCCCCGGCGATCACGACCTTCAGGCCCGCCAGGTCCTTGCCCACCAGGGTCGCGGCGTTGAGCAGGGCGGCCAGGACGACGACGGCGGTGCCGTGCTGGTCGTCGTGCATCACCGGGATGTCCAGCTCCTCGATCAGCCGGGCCTCGATCTCGAAGCAGCGCGGGGCGGAGATGTCCTCGAGGTTCACCGCCCCGAAGCTCGGGCGCAGCAGCTTCACGGTGCGCACGATCTCCTCGACGTCCTGGGTGTCGAGCACGATGGGGATCGAGTCCAGGTCCGCGAAGGTCTTGAACAGGGCGGCCTTGCCCTCCATGACCGGCAGGGACGCGGCCGGGCCGATGTCGCCCAGCCCCAGCACCGCGGAGCCGTCCGAGACCACGGCCACGAGCCGGCCGGCCCAGGTGTGGGAGTTCGCCATGGCGGGATCGGCGGCCACGGCCCGGGACACCTCCGCGACCCCGGGGGTGTAGGCGATGGACAGGTCGCGGCGGGTGGCCAGCGGGGACTTCGACACCACGGAGAGCTTGCCGCCCTCGTGGGAGCGGAAGATCTCCTCGTGCGTGATGGGACCGGACGGCTGGTTCTCGTCGCTCATGGGCGTTCCTCGTGCTCTCGTCATCGAGTGCGGACAGGGTCCTCGCCATTGTGCCCCACGGTGCAGCCCCTGTCCCCGCGCGGACGACGCCCTCGACACCGTGCGGTGGACGGACGCGGACGGCACAGAGCCCCCCGGACCGTGCGGTCCGGGGGGCTCTGTCCGCGGGTCGGGCCCGCGGCGCCGACGGTGCGGGCGGGGATCAGATGATGGAGCGGCCCCCGGTGCGCGCCTTCTCGAAGCGCTCCTGGACGTCGGCCCAGTTCACGATGTTCCAGAAGGCCTTGACGTAGTCCGCCTTGACGTTCTGGTAGTCGAGGTAGAACGCGTGCTCCCACATGTCCAGCTGCAGCAGCGGGATCGTGGCGACCGGCACGCCGTTCTGCTGGTCGTACATCTGCTCGATGACCAGGTTGCCGCCGACGGGCTCGAGGGCGAGGATCGCCCATCCGGAGCCCTGGATCGTGGTGGCGGCGGAGGTGAAGTGGTCGCGGAAGGCGTCGAAGGACCCGAAGTGGTCGTCGATCGCCGCGGCGAGCTCACCGGTGGGCTTGTCGCCGCCCTCGGGGGAGAGGTTCTGCCAGAACACCGAGTGGTTCACGTGACCGCCCAGGTTGAACTGCAGGTCCTTGGACAGCTTGGCCGCGGCGGCGCCGTCGCCGTTCGCGCGGGCCTCGGCCATCTTCTCCAGGGCGGTGTTGGCCCCGGCCACGTAGGTGGCGTGGTGCTTGTCGTGGTGCAGCTCCATGATCTTCGCGGAGATGTGGGGCTCGAGCGCCGCGTAGTCGTAGGGGAGATCGGGAAGGGTGTACTTCTCGGCCACAGGAGAATCCTTTCGATTGCTGTCGTGTGGTTCCACCCTCGTCCCGCGCGCGAGCGGGGGTCAAGGAGGTTCCGCCACCAGCGTACGGTGCCCTGCCGGGCGGGCCGGACGGCGGGTCAGAAGAAGTCGGGCGGGCTCTCCAGCGGGCAGCGGGGCGGGTGGGCCGTCAGCTGGGACGGGACCGTGAACTCGTAGTCGCCGCTCTCGACCATCCGCCGGAGGGTCTCGAGCGCGTTCCGGGCGCTCCTGCGGGCGGCCGGCTCGAGCAGGCGCCAGAGCCAGACCTTCGACTCCGTGACCCGCCCGTCCACGACCTTCTCGATGCGGGTGCCGCCCTCGACCTGCTCCCACGTGATGGTCACCAGCAGGTCCACCAGGCCGCGGGTGGTGCGCATCCCCAGCCGCCGGCCCGGGACGTGCTCGGAGACGATGTTGACGAAGCCGAAGCGGAGGGGCCCCACGCGGACCGTGGACTCGATCGACGTGCCGAGCTGGAGCACGGCGGTGCTGACCTGGTAGTTCCGCTCCGGGATCGGGTTCCAGCGGCGCAGACAGCCGGGATCGAGCAGGAAGCGCTCCACCAGGCACGGGTCCGCGGCCACCACGACGGTGTCCTCCATCCGGAACGTGGTGCTGCCCTTCAGCATCGGGGCTCCCGCTCTCCCGCGGGGCGAGGGCTGGGCGCGCAGGGGCGCCGAACCCGCAGACCAGTGATTCGCATGTGCACAGAACTACCCCAGGCCCGCGCTGCCGCGCCACTGCCCCGCCGCGTGCACAGGGGGTGGAGAACCTTGTCCACAGGTGTGGAGGATCGTGTGCACAGCTCGAACACGTGTACGCCCGTTTCCGGTGGAACGGCTCCGATGCAGGTCAGGAGCGGGTCGACGCAGGGGACGACGGCGTAATTCCACCGATGGAAGTTATCCACGCTGTGGACAACCCCTGTGGAGAAGCTGTTGAGAAGACCGGATCCGGACGTCACGCGGAGTCGCACAGCAGCTTCCGGTCCACCGGGACGGGGACGCCGCCGCCCCGCGGCCGGAAGTGAGCGCCACCGATGGGGGGACGTGCAGCCGCGTGCTGCGGTTCAGGACCGTGCGCGCGAGCGCACGACGAGCGCGAGCGCCCCACATGCCAGGTAGCAGGCGAGCACCACGGTCCAGCCCACGGCGAACGAGCCCGTGAGCTGGAGCAGACCGCCCAGCACGAGCGGACCGGCGCAGAACCCGCCGTACAGGCCCATGGTCACCACGCCGGTCGAGGCCCCCACCCGCTCGGCGGGCACGGCCCGCATCGCGCCGGACATCACCACCACGCTCACCGCGAGGGCCGCGCCGCCGTGCAGCACGGCCGCCGGCCACACCGCCCACGCGAGTCCGGGGTGCAGAGGGGCCAGGACGAGCAGCACGGCGCTCGCGGCCGCCCCCAGGGCCATGCCGGCGAGCAGGACGAAGCCGTCCGCGCCCGGCCGGTCCATCACGCGTGCCCAGAGCACGCGCGAGGCGATGCCCACCAGCGCGGACACGGACACCGTGGCCCCCGCCGCGACGACGTCGAGGTCCAGCTCCCGGTGGGCGTAGAGCGGCAGGTAGACGTTGGCGGCCTGGGCTCCCAGGCCGGTCAGCGCGGCGGCCGCGGCGTACGCGCGGACGACGCCGGGCATCGGCGGCCGGCCCGCCGCACGCGCGCGCCGGGCCCCGCGCCGGGACGGAGACGCGGAGGCCGTCGAGGAACCGGACCCGGATGCGGAACCGGACGGCAACGCCGACGGGGACCCGGACGCGGACGGGAACCCCGACGGAGAGCCCGACCCCGACCCGGAACCGGACGGCGACGCCGACGGAAACCCGGACGCGGCCGGGAACCCCGACCCGGACGCGGAACCGGACGGCGACGCCGACGGAGACCCGGACGCGGCCGGCGACACCGTCGGAGAGCCGGACCCGGACGCGGACGCCGTCGGAGAGCCGGACCCGGACGCGGACGCCGTCGGGTGCGGGCCCGGCGACCCGCGCCCTGCCGGCGCCCCGGAATGGTTCTCGGGGACCGTCCACCAGCCGTGCACGAGCAGGAGCAGCACCACCCCCACGGCCACCAGGACCGCGATGCGCCAGCCCAGCAGCAGCCCGAGTGCGGGGAAGGTCAGACCCGCCACGAGCTGCGAGGCCTGCACGCCGGCCTGCTTGACCCCGAGCCAGCTCGCGCGCCGCGCGGCGGGCACGTGGAGGCGGATGAGCCGGTTGGTCGCGGGGTTCGCCATGACCTGCCCGAGCCCCGAGACCACCATGGCCAGCAGCAGCACGGCGTAGCCCGGTGCCGCGGCGGTGAGCAGCATGGCCAGCGCGGCGCCGACGAACATCACGAGGAGCAGGGCCCGGGCGCTCAGCCGGTCCGCCCAGCGGCCCGTGCGCACCGCGGCGAGGGCGGCCACGAAGAAGGTGGTGGTGGCCAGCAGCCCGAACTGGGCCTCCGTGAGCTCCAGGTCCTCGATCACGAGAGGGCTCATCGCCGAGAGGCTGTGGGTCAGCAGCGGTCCCACCGCCATCGTGGCGGTGAGCACGAGCATCAGGTGCGCCCCGGGGCCGCTCCCCCGGATCACCGGCCCTCCTCCCGGGGCGGGCGGTCGGCCGCGTGCAGGGCGACGACGCAGGCGACGATCCCCGCCAGGAAGAAGGCCTTCGTCCCGGACAGCTCCTCCTGGCCCGTGCCGGCCGCCCAGGCGACCGTGAGCACGGCCCCGATGCCCGTCCACACCGCGTACGCGGTGCCCATGGGCACCACCCGTGCGGCGCGGGCCAGGGTGAGCATGCTCAGCACCAGGAACACGGCGAACACCGCGGCGGGACCCGCCCGGGAGAAGCCCTGGGACGCGCCGAGCGCCGTGGCCCAGACGGCCTCCAGGACCCCGCTGAGCACGAGCAGGGCCCAGGCCCGGGCGCGCCGGTCCCGCCCGGCCCCGGCCGCCCCGGGCTCAGCCGGCAACCTTGAGCCCGATCACGCAGCCGACGATGCCGAGCACCAGCAGGACCCGGAGGGGCGTGGCGGGCTCCCGGCCGGTCAGCATGGACCACGCCACGGTCAGGGCCGCGCCGATGCCCACCCAGACCGCGTACGCCGTGCCCGTGGGCAGCTCGGCCATGGCCCAGGCCAGACCGGCGAGACTCACGGCGGACGTCACGACGAACACCGCGGCCGGCACGGGGCGGCGCAGGCCGTCCGAGGCCGCGAGCGCGGAGGCCCACACCGCCTCGAGGACGCCCGAGAGCACCAGCACGAGCCACGCGTTCACGGCGTGCTCAGTCCTTCGGGACCACGCGGATCCACAGGAATCCGTGGGCGTCCAGGAGCAGGCCGTGGCGCAGGTCCAGTTCACCGCCGCCCTGCAGCTCCGTGGCCTGCGGCAGGAAGCCCGAGAGGGTCTCCCCGGTGACGAACTGGGACCAGTCGGAGAAGTTGGCCAGGCACAGCACCAGGGTGTGGGTCCCCGGCCGCTGGTAGCCGAGCACGTGCGGGTTGCGCGCGTCGAACGGGACGAGCGTGTTGCCGTCGAACTCCGGGGCGCTCCGGCGCAGCTCGATCATCCGGCGGATGCCGCCGAAGATCCGGCCCTGGACCGAGAACAGCTCGTGGCGGCGCTCGTAGTCCTGGACGGGCCGCGGCGGGCGGTGCACCCACCGCGCGTCGCCGGCGTGGTCCGGGTCCTCGTCCCAGGCAGGGTCGTTGAGCTGGCCGACCTCGTCGCCCAGGTACAGCAGGGGGACGCCGCCCGTGCTCATGGCCACGGAGTGCGCGAGCAGGATCCGGTCCACCGCGGGCCCCGGGTCCTCCGCCAGGCCCAGCAGCGAGGCCGTGGTGCCGCACACGCGGCAGTCCCCCGTGCGGGGGTTCTCCTGGAAGGGCACCCCGTCCGCGAAGCTGCCGGGGTGGCGCCCCGTGTAGAAGGCGTTGAGGAAACGGCGGTGGTCGTGGCCCTGCACGCCCAGCCGGGCGGCGTCCTCGTCCGAGAACGTCCAGCCGATGTCGTCGTGCCCGCGCACGTAGTCCACCCACGCCGTGCCGGGCGGGAGGGCGTGGCGCTCCGCGAGGGCCTGTGCCAGCAGCTTCGGCTCCCGGGTGGCCATCGCCTCCCACGTCAGGGCCATCTGGAGCGGGTTGTAGGACAGCTGGCACTGACCCGGCTCGATGTACCGGGCGACCTCGTCCGGGTGGACGATCGCCTCGGACTTGAAGAGCACGGCGGGCGCCGCGATCCGGCACAGTGCGTTGTAGGCCCGCAGCAGCACGTGGGCCTGGGGCAGCGACTCGCACGTGGTGCCCAGCTGCTTCCAGATGAACGCGACGGCGTCCATGCGCAGCACCTCGACACCCTGGGCGGCGAGGAACAGCAGCTCGGCGGCCATCGCCCGGAACACGGCGGGGTTGGTGTAGTTGAGGTCCCACTGGAACGAGTAGAACGTGCTCCACACCCACCGCGGGTCCTCCTCGGTGGCCCGGACGCGCGTGAAGGACCCGGGGTGGTCGTCCGGAAAGATCTCCCGGGTGGTGCGCTCGAACTGCTCCGGCACGGTGCGGTCCGGGAAGATCCAGTAGTAGTCCTCGTACTCCCGCTCCCCCGCGGCGGCCCGGCGCGCCCACTCGTGCTCGTTGGAGGTGTGGTTGAAGACGAAGTCGAGGACCAGGCTGATCCCGTGCCGGCGCAGCTCGCGGCTCAGCTCGGCGAGCTCCTCCATGGTCCCGAGCGCCGGGTCCACGCGGCGGTACGAGGACACGGCGTAGCCGCCGTCCGAGTTGCCCTCCGGGGCCTCGAACAGGGGCATGAGGTGGAGGTAGGTCAGGCCCAGCTCCCGGAAGTAGGGGATCTGCTCCCGGATCCCCTGCAGGTTGCCCGCGTACCGGTCCACGTAGCAGACCCCGCCGAGCATCTGCCGCGCGCCGAACCACGCCGGGTCCTGCTCGCGCCGCGCGTCCAGGGCCTTGAGGTCGTCGGGGCGCTCGGCCCAGGAGCTCGCCAGCTGCAGCCCGAGCGCGGTGAGCTGGTCCAGGAAGTCCTCGCGGTGGCCGTAGATCTCGGCGAAGAGCAGCGTCAGCCGGGGGAAGTGCTCGTCGAACCGGCGGTCGAAGTCCGCCCACCCCGTGCCCGGCAGCTCGGCCGGGCGACGTTCGTGCACCTGCTGGCGTACGCACGCGGTGATCACGCGTGCCTGGTTCTCCGGCGACAGGCCCGGGATCCCGGGCGTACTGGTGTTCGGCACACTGCTCCTTCGGTCGTCCGCTCCGGGCGGGGCGGTCTCCGAACTCGAGATCCTCCTTGACGACGAGCCCTCGGACGGTCAGGGACACGCCCTCCGCCGGTCGGCGGGAGCGGTCCGCCCCTCAGCATACTGATGCGCCCCGGGCTTTTCACCGGAAGACCGGGGCGTGCCTCCCCATGCCTGTGCACAGAGTTGTCCACAGGTGTGGACGAGTCCTGGGGACACCGTGCCGGGCGCTCCGTCCGACCGCGCCGCGGCGGTCCTGCGGTGTCGCAGGACCGCCGCGGGCGACCGTCGAACGTGTGGAGAACCCTGTGCAGCGCGGCTGCCCGGACGACGGCAAGGCCGGGCCCGGGCGGCACCGGCCGGCCCGGAACCGTCGTCGGTCCGAGGGCCCGGGGCCCGCCCCAGGGCGCGGGGCCGGCCCCCTGGTGCGGAGCCGGACCCGCGGCCCGGCTCAGTACCCGTTGGCGGAGAGCCACTCCTCCGCGGCGGCGGCCGGGCTCACCGGCTGGTCGCCGCTGACCTTGCGGTTCAGGTCGATGAGGTCCTCCGTGGTGAGCTTGCCGGACAGCTCGTCGAGGGCGTCCACCGCCTCCTGGGGCAGCCGGTCGGCCGCGGCCAGGGGCACGACCTGCTGGGCGATGAAGTTGTTCTCCGGGTCCTCCAGCACCACGAGGTCGTTGTCGGCGATCGCCGGCGTGGTGGTGAAGATGTCGGCGACGTCCACGTCGCCGTTGAGCAAGGCCTCGACGGTCAGCGGGCCGCCGCCGTCGTTGATGGGCTCGAAGGACTGCGGGACGCACCCGTACTTCTGCTCGAGGCCGTCCAGGCCGTAGGCGCGCTCGGCGAACTCGGGCGGGCCCGCGATCACCAGCTGGTCGCACACCTCCGCCATGTCGGCGATGCTCGTGAGCCCGTACTGCTCCGCGGTCTCGGGCGTGACGACCATCGCGTCCTTGTTCTGCGCCTCGGCCGGCGCCAGCACGGTGAGCCCCTCCGGCAGGGCGCCGGGCAGGGCGTCCATGATCTCCTCCGCGGAGCTCGCGGTGGCCTCCGGGTCGGCGAAGAGCAGGAGGTTTCCGGAGTAGTCGGGGACCACGTCCACGGACCCGTCCTGCACCGCCCCCACGTAGGCCTCGCGGGCGCCGATGCCCATCGAGGTCTCCGTCTCGATCCCGGCGGACTCGAGCGCCCCGGCGTAGAGCTCGGCCACGATCTGGCTCTCGGGGAAGTCCGCGGAGCCCACGGTCACGGTCCCGGAGGCGCCCTCCCCGGTGGCCCCGTCCCCGGCGAGGGGGTCGCCGCCGCCTCCACAGGCGGTCAGGCCCAGGAGCAGGGCGGCACCCACGGCGGGAGCGGCGGCGCGGCGGCGCAGGAAAGCGGTGGTCATGGTGGTTCTCCTGTCGATCGGTGGCACGGGACGTCGGACGGTCACGGGGACGGCGAGGGGTCAGGGAGCGGCGAGGCGCAGGCCCGGCGAGGTGGACAGCCGCTGGGCCAGTGCCAGGACGGCGTCCACGGCGAGCGCGAGGACCGCCACGAGCACCACGGAGCCGAGCATGCGGTCGTAGTCGCGCACCGCGAGGCCGTCGATGAGGTAGCGGCCCAGGCCGCCGAGGTTGATGTAGGCGACCACGGTCACGGTCGCCACGACCTGCAGGGCGGCGTTGCGGATCCCGCCCAGGATCACCGGCATCGCGTTGGGCACCTCCACGCGGGTCAGCACCTGGCGGCCCGTCATGCCCACCGCCGCCCCGGCGTCCTTGAGGGCCGGGGACACGTTCGCGATCCCGGCGTAGGTCCCCGACAGGATCGGGGGGATCGCCAGCAGGACCAGCGCGATGATCGGCGGCACCAGCCCGAGCCCCATGAGCAGGGTGAAGAGGGTGAGCAGGCCGAGCGTGGGCAGGGCGCGCAGCGCGCCGGCGAGACCGACGACGACGCCGGACCCGCGCCCCGTGTGACCCACCCAGAGGCCCAGCGGGACCGCCACGGCGAGGGCCACGGCGAGGGTCATGCCGCTGTACGTCAGGTGCTCGAGGATCCGGGCGGGGATGCCCCCGGTCCCGGACCAGTTCTCCGGGTCGGTCAGCCACGACAGGGCGGCGCCGGCGAGACTCATGCGACAGCTCCTCTCCGCACGCGGGGGACCCCGGCCGTGCCGGCCCGCTGCCAGCGCGTCAGGGCGTGCCCGCCGCCCCGGAGCAGGAGGTCGATGAGCACGGCCAGGACCACGGTCAGCACGATGCCCACCGCGATCTCCTCGAGGATGGACCGGCGCAGCCCGTCGGTGAACAGGGTGCCGAGGGACTGCACGCCGATGACGGCGCCCACGCTGACCATGGAGATGTTGCTGACCGAGGCGACCCGCAGCCCGGCGACCAGCACCGGCACCGCGAGCGGCAGCTCCACCGCGAAGAACCGCCGCAGCGGGCGGTAGCCCATCGCCGTGGACGCCTGCAGGACGTCCCGGTCCACGGACTCGAACGCGTCCACGGACGAGCGGACCAGGATGGCCACGACGTAGACGGTCAGGGCCACGACCACGTTGACCACCGAGGTGATCTGCGTGCCGAGGACCAGGGGCAGCACCACGAACAGGGTGAGGGACGGGATGGTGTAGAGCAGGGAGGAGCCCGTGACGAACACCGGGCGCAGGGTGCGGTTGCGGGCCGCGAGCCGGGCCACCGGGATCGCGATCAGCGCGCCGAGCAGCAGCGGCAGCACCGACTGGACGAGGTGCGTGCCGGTGAGCTCCAGGACGTAGGGCCAGTTCCGGCTCGTCCAGCTCATCGGGGCGTCCGCCCGCCGAGCCGGGCGTCCTCGATGGCCGCGATGATCTCCCCCGGCTGCATGATCCCGACCGCCCGGCCGGCGTCGTCGACGACCACGGCCAGGCCCGACGGCGAGGACAGGGCCGCGTCCAGGGCGCTGCGCAGGGAGCTGCCCGGCCGGTGCAGGGTGCCGCCCACCACGGGGTCGTCCTCCGCCCCGGGCCGCACCCAGCCGCGGGGGGCGCCGTCGTCGTCGATCCGCAGCATCCACCCGTCGGGGACGCGCCCGCCCCCGGACCCGGCCACGCCCGGGGTGCCGTCCGGGCGCACGGTCGCCACCGGGTGCACGGGGATGTCGTGGGCCGAGTCGAAGGTCAGGGAGCGGAAGCCGCGGTCCCGGCCCACGAAGTCCGCCACGAAGTCGTCGGCGGGCGCGCGCAGCAGCTCCTCCGGGGTGGCGTACTGCGCCAGCCGCCCGCCCGTGGCGAAGACGGCCACCCGGTTGCCGAGCAGGACCGCCTCGTCGATGTCGTGGGTGACGAACACGATGGTGCGGTGCAGGCGGTGCTGGAGGTCCAGCAGCTCGCGCTGCAGGTCCTGGCGCACCACGGGGTCCACGGCGGAGAACGGCTCGTCCATCAGCAGGACCGGAGGGTCTGCGGCGAGCGCCCGGGCCACCCCCACGCGCTGCTGCTGGCCGCCCGAGAGCTGGGACGGGTAGCGGGAGCCCAGCCCCGCGTCGAGGCCCACGGTGGCCAGAAGCTCCCGGGCCCGTTCGCGCGCCTGCTTCTTCGGCACGCCGTTGAGCCGCGGGACGGTGGCGATGTTGTCCACCACGGTCCGGTGCGGCAGCAGCCCGGACTGCTGCATGACGTAGCCCATGGAGCGGCGCAGCTCGTGGGCGGGCACGGAGGTGACGTCCCGGCCCTCCACCGTGACGGTGCCGGAGGTGGGCTCCACCATCCGGTTGATCATCCGCAGGGACGTGGTCTTCCCGCACCCCGAGGGCCCCACGAACACGGTGAGGGAGCCGCGGGGGATCTCGAGATCGAGGGCCTCGACGGCCGTGGTCCCGTCCGGGTACGTCTTGCCGGCGCCCTCGAAACGGATCGCGATGTCGGTCATGGAGGTCCTCCCGTTGCCGTCCGGCCAGTATAGGCAAGCGCTCCGGACGCCCCGCTAGACTCGCGTCCACCGGAGGCCGCCCCCGCGGGGTCTCCGGCCGACCCGGAGGAGGTGTGACGGTGCACAGCCTGGAGCTGCTGCTCGGCGAGGACTCGGAGGCCGCCGTGCGCGCCGACTGGGACCGGCTGGCGGAGGCAGGGCTGCCCAGCTCCGGACGGCACCGCTCCGCGTCCAACCGGCCCCACATCACCCTGGTGGCCGCCCCGTCCCTGGCTCCCGCGACCGTGCCCGGGATCGACGAGCGGGTCGCCGCGGCCGCCGGGTTCGTGGACCTCCCGCTGGCCAGCGCCGGCGTACTGCTGTTCGGCCCCGGCCGGGGCGGCTACGTGGTGGTCCGCCAGGTCGTGACGACCCCCGAGCTGCTCGAGCTGCACCGGCGGGTCTGCGACGCCCTGGGCCCGGTCCCCGGACAGGCGCGCACCTCGTTCCCCGGCGCCTGGACGCCGCACGTCACCCTGGCCCGCCGGATGCGCCCGGAGCAGGTGGCCGCGGCCCTGGACGTCCTGTCCCCGCACCCCGAGCCGCTGCGCGCCGTGGCGCTGCGGCGCTGGGACGCGGACGCCCGCACCGTGGTGCAGCTGGCCTGAGGCCGGCCCCGGCGGGCGGCGGCACCGGCGGCGGACCCGCGTAGGCTCGGGGCATGACGAGCGCACAGGACATCGCCCAGTGGATGATCGACCGCATCCGGACCGAGGGACGGCTGTCCCAGGAGCAGGCGGTCGAGGACATCCCCGCGACCTTCGGGCCGGAGTGGGTCCGGACCCTGGAGAACGGGCACACCGGGATCAGCAAGGAGGTCCTCTCGGAGTTCCGCAAGGCCCACGGCGGCACGGTGCAGTGGGACCGCGACCGCCGGTTCTGGTCCGTCAAGGGCTGACCCGCCGGGGCCGGCCCGGGTCGCCCGGCCGCGTGATGCTGGACACCCCTCCGCCGGCCCGGCTATCCTGAACGCAGAAGACGCCCATGAACCGTGGTGGGAGAGTCCCGCCGGTGCCCTCGGACCGGCGGGCGCCGTAGGAGCAATTCCTCCCCAGGAAACTCTCAGGCCCCTGTACCACCACGGTTCGGCAACTCTGGAAAGCAGCCCGGCGCGCGTCGCCGGTCTCACCGACGGTGCAAGCGGCCCACGGCCGCGGAATCTCTCAGGTCCCAGACAGAGCGGGGAGGAACTCGAACCGATCCACGCCACCCTGGCGTGCAGCACCCGGGAGTTCCTCATGACGATCCAGCTCGACACCACCTCCTCGACGACCGTCTTCGCCGACCGGCACATCGGTGCCGGCTCCGACGCCGTCCGGACCATGCTCGACCGCGTGGGCCGGTCCAGCCTCGACGACCTCGCCGACGCCGCCGTTCCCGCCGACATCCGCCAGGACGCCCCGCTGGACCTGCCGGCGGCGCTCAGCGAGCAGGAGGTGCTCGAGCGCCTGCGCGCCTTCGCGGACCGCAACACCACGGCCGTGCAGATGATCGGCCAGGGCTACTACGACACCCACACCCCGCCGGTGATCCTGCGCAACGTGCTGGAGTCCCCCGGCTGGTACACCGCCTACACGCCCTACCAGCCCGAGATCTCGCAGGGTCGCCTCGAGGCGCTGCTGAACTTCCAGACCATGGTCGCCGACCTCACCGGCCTGCCCGTGGCCAACGCCTCGCTGCTGGACGAGGCCACCGCGGTGGTCGAGGCGGTGCTGCTGATGCGCCGGGCCAACAAGGCCCGCGGCAACGGGGCGATCGTGGTGGACGCCGACACGCTGCCGCAGACCCTGGCCGTGCTGCAGGCGCGCGCCGAGGCGCTGGACTTCGCCGTGCAGGTCGTCGATCTGACGGCCGGGCTGCCCGAGGGCGAGATCACCGGCGTGGTCCTGCAGCAGCCCGGGGTCTCCGGGCGCGTCGTCGACCACGCCGCGGTGATCGCCGAGGCCAAGGAGCGCGGGGCGATGGTCACGGTCGCCGCCGACCTCCTGGCGCTGACCCTCATCACCCCGCCCGGCGAGCAGGGCGCGGACATCGCGGTGGGCTCCTCCCAGCGCTTCGGCGTCCCCCTGTTCTTCGGCGGTCCGCACGCGGCCTACATGGCCGTCCGCTCCGGCCTGGAGCGCAACCTGCCCGGCCGCCTGGTGGGCGTCTCGAAGGACGCCACGGGACGGTCCGCCTACCGCCTGGCCCTGCAGACGCGCGAGCAGCACATCCGCCGGGAGAAGGCCACCTCCAACATCTGCACCGCCCAGGCCCTGCTGGCCGTCGTGGCCGGCATGTACGCCGTGTACCACGGCCCCGACGGGCTGAGGGCGATCGCCCTGCGCGTGCACGACCGCGCCCGGACCCTGGCCACCGTGCTGCAGGACGCCGGTCACGAGCTCGTCGCGGACCAGTTCTTCGACACCCTCACCGTGCGGGTCCCCGGACGGGCGGAGCAGGTGGTCCGCGCGGCCGAGGGCCGCGGCGTGAACCTGCGCCACGTCGATTCCGACCACGTGGGGATCTCCTGCGACGAGGCCACCACGGAGGAGCACCTGGTGCTCGTCGCCGAGGCGTTCGGCGTGGCGGACGCGGACGCGGCCGTCGCCGCCGGACCGCGCGGCCTCGAGCTGGCCGAGGGGCTGCGGCGCACCTCGGAGTACCTCACCCACCCCGTGTTCTCCACCCACCGCTCCGAGACGCAGATGCTGCGCTACCTGACCCGCCTGGAGAACCGGGACCTGGCCCTGGACCGGACGATGATCCCGCTGGGCTCCTGCACCATGAAGCTCAACGCCACCGCCGAGATGGCCGCCATGAGCTGGCCCGAGTTCGCCTCGATCCACCCGCTGGCCCCGGCGCACCAGACCACCGGCTGGCGCGAGCTGATCACCGACCTGGAGCACCGTCTCGAGGAGATCACCGGCTACGCGGCCGTGTCCCTCCAGCCCAACGCCGGCTCCCAGGGCGAGCTCGCCGGCCTGCTCGCCATCCGCGGCTACCACCGGTCCCGCGGCGACGAGCAGCGCACGGTCTGCCTCATCCCCGCCTCGGCCCACGGCACCAACGCCGCCTCCGCGGTCCTGGCCGGCATGAAGGTCGTCGTGGTGAAGACGGCCGGCGACGGCACCATCGACCACGCCGACCTCGACGCCAAGATCGAGGCGCACCGCGAGCAGCTGGCCGCCATCATGATCACCTACCCCTCCACCCACGGGGTCTACGACGCCGACGTGCGCCAGGTCTGCGACGCCGTGCACGCCGCCGGCGGCCAGGTGTACCTCGACGGCGCCAACCTCAACGCCCTGGTCGGCCTCGCCCAGCCCGGGAAGTTCGGCGGGGACGTGTCCCACCTGAACCTGCACAAGACCTTCTGCATCCCGCACGGCGGCGGCGGGCCCGGTGTGGGACCCGTGGCGGTCGCCGCGCACCTGGCGCCCTTCCTGCCCGGGGACGCCACCGGCTCCGAAGCCCCCGGCGCGGCCGGCGCGCCGATCTCGGCCACGATGTTCGGCTCGGCCGGCGTGCTGCCGATCTCCTGGGCCTACATCGCGATGATGGGCGGCGACGGGCTCACCCGGGCCACGCAGACGGCGCTGCTGACGGCCAACTACGTGGCCACCGCGCTCGACGAGCACTTCCCGGTGCTCTACACCGGCAACAACGGCCTCGTGGCCCACGAGTGCATCCTCGACCTGCGGGCGCTCACGGCCCGCACCAAGGTCACCGCCGAGGACGTGGCCAAGCGGCTGATCGACTTCGGCTTCCACGCCCCGACCCTGTCCTTCCCGGTGGCCGGAACGCTGATGGTGGAGCCCACCGAGTCCGAGGACCTGGCCGAGATCGACCGGTTCATCACCGCGATGACCACCATCCGCGAGGAGATCGAGCAGGTCGCCCGCGGGGAGCTCAGCGCCGAGGAGAGCCCGCTGCGCCACGCCCCGCACACCGCGGAGGTCGTGGCGGCGAGCGACTGGGACCGCCGCTACTCCCGTGAGCAGGGCGCGTTCCCGGTCCCGGAGCTGCGCCAGGACAAGTACTTCCCGCCGGTCGGCCGCATCGACGGCGCCGCCGGGGACCGCAACCTGGTCTGCTCCTGCCCGGCCCCCGAGGCGTTCGAGAACTGATCCGGCACCGCACCGCCACGAAAGGCACGACATGACCGTCACGACCTCCCGACACACCGCCCTGCACGACGAGCACGCCGCGCTGGGGGCGTCCTTCACCGACTTCGGCGGCTGGGACATGCCGCTGAAGTACGGCTCCGAGCTCGCCGAGCACCGGGCCGTGCGCGACGCGGCCGGCCTGTTCGACCTCTCCCACATGGGCGAGGTCCGGGTGACCGGACCGGACGCGGCGACGTTCCTGAACACGGCCCTGGTCGGCAACCTCGCCGCCATCGCCGTGGGCCGGGCCAAGTACTCCCTGATCTGCACCCCCGATGGCGGGATCATCGACGACCTGATCAGCTACCGGCTGGCCGAGGACGAGTACCTGGTGGTGCCGAACGCCGGCAACGCCCCGACCGTGTTCGCGGCCCTCCAGGAGCGGGCCGCCGGCTTCGACGTCACCGTGGCCGACGAGTCCGCCGACACCTCGCTGGTGGCCGTCCAGGGCCCGTCCGCGCAGGCGCTCCTGCAGGAGCTGGTCCCCGCCGAGCAGCAGCAGCTGGTCGCCGAGCTGAAGTACTACTCCGCCGCACCGGCCACCGTCGCCGGGATCGACGTGCTGCTCGCCCGCACCGGCTACACCGGGGAGGACGGCTTCGAGCTGTACGTGGGCAACGAGCAGGCCGTGCCGCTGTGGAAGGCGCTCCTCGAGGCCGGTCAGGGTCACGGGCTCGTCCCCTGCGGACTCGCCTGCCGGGACTCCCTGCGCCTGGAGGCCGGGATGCCGCTGTACGGCCAGGAGCTGACCCGGGACCTGACCCCCTACGAGGCCGGGCTCGGCCCGGTGGTCTCCTTCAAGAAGGAGGAGGACTTCGTGGGCCGCGCGGCCCTGGAGTCCCGGAAGGCCGCCGGGGTGGCGCGCACGCTGGTCGGCCTGCGCGGCGAGGGCCGGCGCGCGGCCCGCGGCCACTATCCGATCAGCGTGGACGGCAGCGTCGTGGGCGAGGTGACCTCCGGGGCCCTGAGCCCGACCCTCGGCTACCCCATCGCCATGGCCTACCTCGACAACGAGCACGCCGAGCCCGGCACCGAGGTGCAGGTCGACCTGCGCGGCAAGCCGGTGCCCTTCGAGGTCGTGTCCCTGCCCTTCTACCAGCGCGGGCAGTGATCCGCGCCCGGCCCGCCGACCAGCGGGCCGGGCCCGGCCCGTCCGCACGTCCCTGCCGTCCGTCGTCCGCACGTCCCCGCTGTCCGCAGCGCCTGCCGAAAGGTTCCCGATCATGAGCAACATCCCCTCCCACCTGCGCTACTCCGCCGAGCACGAGTGGGTGGACGAGTCCTCCCCCGTGAAGGTCGGCCTGTCCGCGGTCGCCGTCGACGCCCTCGGCGACGTCGTCTACCTGGACCTGCCCGAGGCCGGCGCCACCGTCACCGCGGGCGAGGTCTGCGGCGAGGTCGAGTCCACCAAGTCCGTCTCCGAGCTCTTCGCCCCGGTCTCCGGCACGGTGGCGGAGGTCAACGCCGCCGTCGTCGACGAGCCCGGTCTCGTGAACTCCGACCCCTACGGGGACGGCTGGCTGTTCACCGTCGAGGTCACCGAGGAGGGCGAGCTGCTCACCGCCGAGCAGTACGCCCAGGCCCAGGAGGACCAGGCATGAGCACGTACCCGGCAGCGCAGCAGGACGTGAGGACCCTGGACGCGGATCTCGCCGAGCTCGATCCCGAGGTCGCCGCGCAGATCGACCTCGAGCTCGGCCGGCAGCGCGAGGGCCTCGAGATGATCGCCTCCGAGAACCACACCGCCGTGGCCGTGATGCAGGCCCAGGGCTCCGTGCTCACCAACAAGTACGCCGAGGGCTACCCGGGACGTCGCTACTACGGCGGCTGCGAGCACGTGGACGTGATCGAGCAGCTGGCCATCGACCGGCTCAAGGCACTGTTCGGCGCGGGCTTCGCGAACGTCCAGCCGCACTCCGGGGCACAGGCCAACGCCGCGGTCATGCACGCGCTGATCAAGCCCGGGGACACCATCCTGGGTCTGAACCTCGCCCACGGCGGGCACCTCACCCACGGCATGAAGCTCAACTTCTCCGGCAAGCTCTACCAGGCCGTGCCCTACGGCGTGGACGAGGCGCACTGCATGGTCGACATGGACGAGGTCGCCCGCCTCGCCCGGGAGCACCGCCCGCAGCTGATCATCGCCGGCTGGTCCGCCTATCCCCGGCAGCTGGACTTCGCGGCCTTCCGCGCGATCGCCGACGAGGTCGGTGCGTACTTCATGGTGGACATGGCCCACTTCGCCGGACTGGTGGCCGCGGGGCTGCACCCCAGTCCCGTGCCGCACGCCCACGTGGTCACCTCCACGACGCACAAGACCCTGGGCGGCCCGCGCGGCGGCATCATCCTCTCCAACGAGGCCGAGATCGCCAAGAAGATCAACTCCGCGGTCTTCCCGGGCCAGCAGGGCGGTCCGCTCGAGCACGTGATCGCGGGCAAGGCCGTGGCGTTCGGGATCGCCGCCGGGGAGGACTTCCGCCGGCGCCAGGAGCGCACCCTCGAGGGCGCCTCGATCCTCGCCCGCCGGCTGCTCTCCCCGGACGTGGCGTCCCGCGGGATCTCGGTGGTCAGCGGCGGCACGGACGTGCACCTGGTCCTCGTGGACCTCCGCGGCTCCGCACTCGACGGCCGGCAGGGCGAGGACCTGCTGGCCCAGGTCGAGATCACCGTGAACCGCAACGCCGTGCCCTTCGACCCGCGCCCGCCGATGGTCACCTCGGGGCTGCGCATCGGCACCCCGGCCCTGGCCACCCGCGGCTTCGACGCCGAGGCCTTCGCCGAGGTCGCCGACATCATCGCCGAGACCCTCATCGCCGGGGCGGACGCCGCGGCCGAGAGCGCCCGGGTCGAGGGCTCCGGGGGCACCGGGGCTCCGGGCGCCGACCCGGCCGTGCTGGCCGGTCTGCGGGCCCGCGTGCAGCGGCTGGCCGCGGACCACCCGCTGTACCCGGGACTGGCCCCGCTGGGCGAGGGCTGAGCACGGCCCGCACCGGGACACCGTCGAGGACCGTGGTGCGGGCCGGGCCCCGGCCCGCACCACGACCGTTCCACCCACCGCCCCGCACCGGGGCACCACCCTCCCTTGGAGCATCACCGTCATGGCCATCAGCGTCTTCGAACTGTTCACCGTGGGCATCGGCCCCTCGAGCTCCCACACCGTGGGCCCCATGCGCGCCGCGCGGCGCTTCGCCGAGACCCTGACCGAGGGCGGGCTGCTGGAGCGCACGGCGGACCTGCGGGTGGACGTCTACGGCTCGCTGGCCGCGACCGGCCGCGGCCACGGCACCTTCACCGCGATCCTGCTCGGCCTGGAGGGCTACGACCCCGAGGCGGTCCTGCCCGACGAGGTGGACGAGCGGCTCGCCGACCTCGCCGCCACCGGGACGCTGCGGCTGTGCGCGGCCCTCGGGCACCGGAAGGACCTCCCCTACCGGGTCGAGGACATGGTGCAGCACCCCCTGACCGTCCTGGAGCGCCACACCAACGGTGTGCGCTTCCGGGCGCTGGACGCCTCCGGCGCCGTGCTGGCCGACGAGACCTGGTTCTCCGTGGGCGGCGGGTTCATCGTCCAGGAGGGCGAGGAGGACGCCGCCGCGGCCGAGCTGGACGCCGCCAGCGCCCAGGTGCCCCACCCGTTCCGCACCGCCGAGCAGCTGCTGGACCACTGCGCGCGCACCGGTCTGCCGATCAGCCAGGTGATGCTGGCCAACGAGCGGACCTGGCGCAGCGAGGAGGAGATCCGGCAGCAGCTGCTGCACATCTGGACCGTGATGGAGGAGTGCAAGGACTCCAGCCTGGGGCGCACCGGGCCGCTGCCGGGCGGGCTGAACGTCGCCCGCCGCGCCCCCGAGTGGCACCGGCGGCTGCGCACCGAGGACCCGGACCGTGACCCGGGCTTCTGGCCGGAGTGGGTGAACCTCGTGGCCCTGGCGGTCAACGAGGAGAACGCCTCCGGCGGCCGCGTGGTCACGGCCCCCACCAACGGGGCCGCCGGCATCATCCCGGCGGTGCTGTTCTACGCCACCCACTACTCCCCCGCGGCCCGCGCCGCCGCCGCGGAGGGCCCGGAGGCCCTCGAGGCGGCCCGGCGGGACATCGTGGTCCGCTTCCTGCTGACGGCCGGCGCGGTCGGGGTGCTCTACAAGGAGCAGGCCTCGATCTCCGGGGCCGAGGTCGGCTGCCAGGGCGAGGTGGGCTCCGCGTCCTCGATGGCCGCCGCCGGCCTCGCCGAGGTCCTCGACGGGACGCCCGCCCAGGTGGAGAACGCCGCGGAGATCGCCATGGAGCACAACCTCGGGCTGACCTGCGACCCGATCGGCGGACTCGTGCAGATCCCCTGCATCGAGCGCAACGCCATCGCCGCGGCCAAGGCCATCAACGCCGCCAAGATGGCGATGTGGGGCGACGGCACCCACCGGGTCAGCCTCGACGAGGTCATCGTGACCATGCGCGAGACCGGGCGGGACATGAGCCACAAGTACAAGGAGACCGCCCTGGGCGGACTCGCCGTGAACGTGGTGGAGTGCTGAGCGTGAGACGCTGAGCCCGCGCGGACGGGACGCTCCCGGACGCGCGGGCACCGTCCGCACCGACCGAGGAGACAGCACCATGACAGCCCCCGTTCAGGACACCGGCTCCCCGCAGCAGCGCCTCGCCCTGGTGGTGGGGGCCAGCGGCATCGCCGGGTCGGCCGTGGTCGAGCAGCTGACCCGCACCGAGGGCTGGGACGTGCTCGCCCTGTCCCGCAACCCCGTCCCCGGCAGCACGGCCCGGCACGTCGGCGCCGACCTCCGGTCCCCGGAGAGCCTGGCCGCGGCCCTGGCCGGGGAGCGGCCCACGCACGTGTTCTTCACCGCCTGGCTGCGCCAGGACACCGAGCAGGAGAACATCGACGTCAACGCCGGGATGCTGCGCAACCTGCTGGCCGCCCTGGAGCACGCCCCGCTCGAGCACGTGGCGCTGATGACCGGGCTCAAGCACTACATGGGCCCCTTCGAGGCCTACGGCCAGGGGCAGATGCCCGACACCCCGTTCCGGGAGGACGAGCCGCGGCTGCCGGTGGAGAACTTCTACTACGCCCAGGAGGACGAGCTGTGGGCCGCCGCCGGGCGCCAGGGCTTCCGCTGGTCGGTGCACCGGGCGCACACCGTGATCGGCCACGCCGTGGGCAACGCCATGAACATGGGCCTGACCCTGGCCGTGCAGGCCTCGATCTGCCGGGAGACCGGCCGGCCCTTCGTGTTCCCCGGCTCCGAGGCCCAGTGGAACGGCCTCGTCGACATGACCGACGCGTCGCTGCTGGCCGAGCAGATGGTCTGGGCCGCCACCGAGGCCCCCGGCAGCGAGGCCTACAACACCGTCAACGGCGACGTCTTCCGGTGGCGGTGGATGTGGCCGGTGCTCGCCGGCCACTTCGGGGTCGAGTGGGAGGGCTACCAGGACGCACCACGCCCGCTGGAGGAGCAGATGCGCGGCGCCGAGGACGTCTGGGCCCGGATCGCCGAGAAGCACGGGCTCGCCGAGCCCGACGTGGGCCGGCTGGCCTCGTGGTGGCACACCGACGCGGACCTGGGCCGGAACTTCGAGGTCGTGGCCGACATGAGCCGCAGCCGGCTGGCGGGGTTCTGCGGCTACCGGCGCACCCAGGACTGCTTCCTCCGCCTGTTCGAGCGCTACCGCGCCGAGCACATCATCCCCTGAGGCGGGCGCCGGTCCGGTCCCGGACGGGGACCGGGCCGGCGCACCTGCACAGCCCGCCTGCACAGCGCACCCGCACAGCCCGCCTGCACGGCGCACCCACCACCGCGCACCCGCCACGGCGGGAGGGCCGTAGCACCGAGCCGCGCAGCGGAGCCGGGGGCCCGCAGGAGGCCGGGAGGTCAGCGGCCCACGCGGGAGAGGATCGCGGTGAGCGCGGCCCGCACCCCGGTGGACAGCGTCGGCTCGAGCGCCGGGGCGAAGAACGGGGAGTGGTTCACCGGCACGGGCCCCTCCGCCTCGAGGGTGGCGGCGTCGTGGCCGCCGAACATCCAGAACACCGAGGGCACCCCGATCGCCGCGCCGAGGGCCCCGAAGTCCTCCGAGCCCATCACCGGTTCGATCTCCAGCACGTTGTCCTCCCCCAGCACCTGCCGGAACCGCTCGACGAGAGCGGCGGCGGCGTCGGGGTCGTTGTAGTTGCGGGGGAAGGTCGAGATCTCCTCGATGACCGGCTCCGGGGCCCCGGAGGCCGCCGCCTCCGCGGTGATGATCCGCCGCAGGGCGCCCAGGACGTGCTCCCGGACGGCGGGGTCGAAGGTGCGCACGTTGAGCGTGAACTCGGCGGTGGCGGGGATGATGTTCTCCTTGAGCCCGCCGTGGAAGGTCGCGACGGTGACCACCGCCGCCCGGCGCGCGTCGATCTCGCGGGAGACGATCGTCTGCAGACGGGTGATCATGTGGGCCCCGAGCACGATCGGGTCGGTGGAGTCCTGCGGCTGGGACGCGTGGGCCCCCTTGCCGTGGACGGTGACCCGCCACGAGTCGGCCATCGCCATGACGTCCCCCGCCGCCCAGCTGACCGTGCCGGCCCGGGAGGGCATCACGTGCTGGCCGAGGACGACCTCCGGCAGCGGGGCCCGCTCCCACAGCCCGTCCTCGAGCATGGCCTTCGCACCGGCGGCGGTCTCCTCCCCGGGCTGGAACACGAGCACCACGGTCCCGGCCCAGGCGTCCCGCGCGCCGGCCAGCAGCTCGGCGGTCGTCAGCAGCACGGCCACGTGGGTGTCGTGGCCGCACCCGTGCATCACCGGGACCTCCGTCCCGTCCTCCAGGCGTCCCCTGGCCGTGCTGGCGTAGTCCAGCCCGGTGTCCTCGGCCAGCGGCAGGCCGTCGGTGTCGGCGCGGAAGGCCACCGTGGGCCCGTCGCCGTTGCGCAGCACCCCGACGACGCCGGTGCCGCCGCAGCGGAAGTTCTCGATGCCCAGGGCGGCGAGCCGCTCCTCGATCAGGGCCGCGGTGGCGTGCTCCTGCATGGACAGCTCCGGGCTCGCGTGCAGCTCGCGGTACAACCGGTGCATCTGCCGGCTCAGCTCGTCGGTCAGCTGCAGGTCCAGGTCCGTGGTGGTGCTCATGGGGTGGGGTCCTTTCCGGGGGAACGGGGTCAGTCGATGGGGAATTCGTCCGCGGGGTCCTGCACCTTGGCCGCGACGGGGTCGGCCGGGGCCGAGCGGTCGCGCAGGAACCACGCCAGCACGGCGGTGACGATCACCGCGATGGCGGTGCCGAAGAACGCCAGGGTGGGCACGGTCGGCACCAGCAGGAACACGACGGCCGCGGCGACGACGCCGGCGATCACCGTCATCCGCAGGTTGCGGGTCGAGACGACGGCCTGCACGAGGACCGCGCCCAGCACCGAGGGCAGGATGTAGGTCTGGACCACCGCGACGACCTCGGCGGGGACGACGCTCACCAGCCAGGAGCCCAGGAGACCGACCAGGACGAGCAGCGAGACCAGGTGCACCATGGCCGCCCCGCTGATGGCCATCACCGCCGCCAGCTCCCCGCGCCGGGTGCCGGCCTTGGCGCCGATGGCCGCCTGGGCGATGAGCGCCGAGGGCAGCAGCTTGTTGGAGATGTTGCCGATCATGAAGGCCTGGTACATCGAGGCCTGGCCCAGGATCGGGTAGTAGGTCAGGGGCTCCACGATCCACAGCACCCCGAAGGTGCCGGCGATGGCCAGCAGGGCGGTCCAGATCCGGGCCTGGTCCACGTCCAGGCCGGAGAAGAGCACCAGGTAGGCGGGGCCGGCCAGGGCGAAGAACAGCCCGGCGATCATGGTCAGCCGGCCCCAGCGGGCGGTGGTGGTGTCGAACTGCTCGAGGGCGGGCGCGGTGGCGGTCACGGTGGTCATGGCGGTCATGGCAGGAGTCCTTCGGTGTTCTGGGGCACGGTCTCGGGGACGGTCTCAGGCGGTGGGGAACAGGCCGGCGCCGACGGCGACGTAGGTGACGACCAGCGCGGTCAGGATGGCGATGCCCAGGGCCCACTCGCGGAGCCACTGCACCCGGAGTCCCTTGGCGATCCCCAGGCACACCCCCATCACGGCGGCGGAGGCGAGGAAGGCGACCACGTGGTTGCCCGACTTCGGCAGCTCTCCGAGCCCGAGGGCGAAGAACGCCCCGAGCAGGGCGGCCCCCGGGACCACCGTCATCACGGCGGGGTTGACCTTGCGCAGGCTGACGTCACCGCGCTTGAGCAGCGGGGTGAGGATGAGGGTGGCGAGCATCCACATCGCCCCGCCCAGGCTCATGGCCATGAACGCCACGGCGAACACGCCCTGCGTGTAGGTCGGCCCGCCCAGGTCGGCGCCCATGGTGCCGGCCGCGATGCTGGCCGCGCCCGTCTCGAAGGACACCGAGCCGATCAGCCCGATCCGCACCAGCACGGCCGGAGCGCCGAAGACCGTCAGCAGCGCGACGGCCACCAGGGCCACGGCCAGGGACGGCCCGATCGCCGAGACCGCCCCGGCGCGGAAGGACGTCCTCAGCTCCGCCGGACTCATTCCGGCGGCGGGGGCCGCCACGCGGGCGGTCCGGATGTAGATCAGGGTCTGGACGATGATGACGGCGAAGACACCGAGGGCGCAGATCCACAGCACGGGCAGATTGGCCACGGACAGGATGTCGGTGGAGGCGCCGTCAACAACGGTGCGCAGGTTCACGGGTACTCCCAGAGGTGGTCGGGTGGATGGAGACGGGGCCGGACGGTTCCCGTCCCGAGTGTCTCTTCCGAGAATGACGTGACGTCGATCACTCGGTCCGGATATCCTGAAAACCTGCACAAAACGTTCCCTGAACCGAAGGAACCAGCATGGAACTGCCGCCGGAAGATCTCGAGCTCGTGCACGCCCTGCAGATCGCGCCCCGGGCCACGTGGACCCAGCTGGGCTCGGCCCTCGGCCGCCACCCCACCACTCTCGCCACGCGCTGGGACCGGCTCCGGGCCGACGGGCGCACCTGGGTCACCGCCCACCTCGGCACGTCCGGCACGCAGGGCTGCGCCACCTTCATCGGTCTCGAGTGCCGCCCTGGCCGCCGGGCCGAGGTGCTGGAGCGGCTGTGCGCCGTGCCGGAGATCGGCACGGTGGAGGAGTCCGCGCGCGCCTGGGACGTCCGGCTCACCGTCCTCACCCGCAGCTGGGAGCAGATGACCCGGGACGTGCTGCCGCTCGTGCGGGCCGACCCGGCGATCCTGCGGGCCCAGCTCACGGTGGCCACGCGGCTGCACGCGATCGGCAACAACTGGCGCCTGGACGTGCTCTCCCCCGAGCAGCAGCGCCGCGTGAGCGCCCTGCACCCGGAGGTGCACCGCCCGCACGGCGCCACCCCCGCCCGCCTCGGGGAGCTGACGTCCGCGCTCCAGCGGGACGGGCGGGCGACCGCGGCGGAGATCGCCGCCGCGACGGGCACGCACCCGACGACCGCGGCCCGGCACCTGCGCCAGGCGCTCGAGACCGGTCTCGTCGCCCTCCGCTGCGAACTGGCCCAGCAGTACTCCGGCTATCCGGTGTCCTGCCAGTGGTACGTCCGGGTTCCGCCGGCACAGCTCGAGGCGGCCGTGCGCACCCTGCGCTCCTACCGCACGCTGCGCCTGTGCGCCTCGACCACCGGCGACACCAACCTCACGTTCCTGCTCTGGCTGCGCACCCCCGGCGACATCTTCGACGTGGAGGCCGAGCTGCAGGCGGCCGCCCCGGGAGTCCAGGTGGTGGAGTCCGACGTGGGGGTCCGGACCCACAAGCGCATGGGCTGGATGCTGCGGGACGACTCGACCGCGACCGGCGAGGTGGTGACCGAGCTGGGTCCGGCCGCCCGCTGACGACCGCCGGTGAGGACGCACGCGGCGACCGGCGCCGGTCGCGACCGCGCTCCGCGCGCCATGCCCGGCAGGTCAGGCCCGGCAGGTCGCGCTCGCCGAGCACGTCCGACAGGTCGCGCCCGGCAGGTCACGCTCGGAAGGTCACGCCCGGAAGGTCACACCGAGTGCGCCACGGCGGGCAGGTCACACCGGGCAGGTCACACCGGGCGAGCACGCCCGGCAGCTCAGGCCCGGCACGTTACGCCCGGTGCGCCACGCCCGCCGGGGCCCCCGACGGCGCTCAGTCCGGGTCCCGCAGGAGTTCCGCCGGGACCAGGTGGGCGTCCCGGACACCCGCGAGCAGCCGCGGGTCGAGCGGCGTGCCGCGGCGCAGGACGCTGATGGTGCCGGAGGCCTCGAAGACCACGCACGCGATCTCGCCGGGGCTGCGCACCCCCGCCTCCCGCAGGGCCCCGAAGAGCTCCGCCTCCACCACGTGGACCCGCCGGAGGTTGGCCTCCAGCACCCGCGCACCGGCCATCAGCAGCACCGCCTGGTTGTTCATCAGCGCCGACACGCGGATCCCCGCGCGCAGCCGGCCGAAGACCGCCTCGAGCGCGAACAGCGTGCCGAGACCCAGCACGCCCGCGGCGAGCGTGGGCGTGTCCCCCAGGACCGCGCGCCCGGCCACCGCGCCGAGCATGACCGCCACGACCGCGTCGAAGGTCGACAGCCGGGACAGCACGCGCTGGCCGAGCAGCCGCACCATGAGCAGGAACGCCAGGTAGATGCCCACCGCCGAGGCCACCACCGCGAGCGCCCCGGGGGCGTCCACGCCGAGGCGTGCCACGGCGTCGTCGAGCACGGGTCAGACCTCCTGGTCCGCGAACTGCGTCTCGTAGAGCTCCGCGTAGCGCCCGCTCACCGCGAGCAGCTCGGCGTGCCGGCCCCGCTCCACGATCCGGCCGTCCTCGACCACCAGGATCTGGTCGGCGGAGCGGATGGTCGAGAGCCGGTGGGCGATCACCAGGGCGGTGCGCCCGGTCATGGCCTCGCCCAGCGCCGCCTGCACGTAGGCCTCGTTGGTGGAGTCCAGCGCCGACGTGGCCTCGTCGAGGATCACCACGCGGGGGGCCGCGAGCAGCAGGCGGGCAATCGTCAGCCGCTGCCGCTCCCCGCCGGAGAGGCGGTAGCCGCGCTCGCCCACCACGGTGTCCAGCCCGTCCGGGAGGGAGCGGATCACGTGCTCCATGCGCGCCCGGGCCAGGGCGTCCCACAGCTGCTCGTCCGTGGCCTCCGGCCGCACCAGGGCGAGGTTGTCCCGGATCGACTCGTGGAAGAGGTGCCCGTCCTGGGTCACCATCCCGATGGTCTCCCGCAGCGAGGCGAAGGTCGCGTCCCGCACGTCCGTGCCGCCGATCCGCACGGCGCCCGAGGTCACGTCGTAGAGCCGGGCCACGAGCTGGGCGATGGTCGACTTGCCCGCCCCGGAGGACCCGACGAGGGCCACGGTCTGACCCGGCAGCACGGTGAAGCTCACGCCGTGCAGGACCTCCTCGCCGCCCCGGGAGTCGAGCACCGCGACGTCCTCGAGCGAGGCCAGCGAGACGTCCTCGGCGGAGGGGTAGGCGAAGCGGACGTCGTCGAACTCCACCGACGCCGGACCGGCCGGCAGGGAGCGGGCGCCGGGACGCTCCTGGATCAGGGGGACGAGGTCGAGGATCTCGAAGACCCGCTCGAAGCTCACCACGGCGCTCATGACGTCCATCCGGGCGTTCGCGAGCATGGTCAGCGGGGTGTACAGCCGGGTGAGCAGCAGGGCGAGGGTCACGACCGCGCCCGCGTCCAGGTTGCCGAGGATCGCCTGCGCGCCGCCGAGGCCGTAGACCAGGGCCAGGGCCAAGGCGGAGACCAGGGTCAGGGCCGTGACGAACACGGTCTGCAGCATCGCCACCCGCACGCCGATGTCCCGGACCCGGCCGGCGCGGCGCTCGAACTCGGCGGTCTCGGCGTCCGGCCGGCCGAAGAGCTTGACCAGGGTGGCGCCGCCGGCGGAGAACCGCTCGGTCATCTGCGTGGACATGGACGCGTTGTGCTGGGCCGCCTCCCGCTGGAGGCTCGCCAGGCGCCCGCCCATGGCGCGGGCGGGGACCAGGAAGATCGGCAGCAGCAGCACGGACAGGGCGGTGACCTGCCAGGAGATGGAGACCATGACGACCACGGTCAGGATCAGGGAGACGACGTTGCTCACCACGCCGGAGAGCGTGTTGGAGAACGCCCGCTGCGCACCGATGACGTCGTTGTTGAGCCGGGAGACCAGCGCCCCGGTGCGCGTGCGGGTGAAGAACGCGATCGGCATCCGCTGCACGTGCTCGTAGACGGCGGTGCGCAGGTCCAGGATGAGCCCCTCGCCGATCAGGGACGAGAGCCACCGGTTGAGGACGTTGAGCCCCGCGTCCAGGATCGCCACCGCGGCGATGGCGACCGCGAGCCAGACCACCACGGAGACGGCGTCCCCGGCGTTGATCGCACGCACCACGTCCCCGGCGAGGATCGGGGTGACGACGCCGAGCAGGGCCGTGAGCACCGAGACGACGAGGAACACCGTGAGTCTCGACCGGTGCGGGCGCGCGAAGGCGACGATGCGCCGGAGCGTGGCCCGGTCGATCTTCCGGTCCTTGACCTCCTGGCCCTGGACGGTGCGCCACAGCACCATGTACGGCGAGTTCTGCATGCTCATGCGCTCTGCCCCGATCTGCGGGGATCGCCCGCGCTGCCTCCGGTGCGGCCCCGTGGTGGTCGTGCGCGCCGCGCCGGGACCGATTTTACGCGTCCGCGCCGACAGGTCCCGCCCGCCGGAAGCGTTCCGCGCCGCGACGACGACGAGCCCCCGCCCCGCAGGACGCCGCGGGGCGGGGGCTCGTCGCGCGGCGCCGGGGGGCGGCCGGGGCGGACGTGCGGAGGGAGGTCTCGGGAGGGGTCAGGCGCGGACGGCCGCGCGGCGCTTCGCCGCGACGACGTGGTCCAGGGACCAGCGGCCGGCACCGGCCAGGACGAAGAGAGCGGACGCGGCGGCGAGCAGCAGGACGAGCTCGACACCGCCCTCGGCGGCGAAGAATCCGGCGGGGAGGTGCACGAGCACGAGCGCGCCCAGCATGTTCAGGGCGAGCAGGGCGGCGACCACGCGGGTGCCGAGGCCCAGGACGAGCAGGAGACCGCCCACGAGCTCGACGACCGCGGCGACCGGCGCCGCGAGCTCGGCGGCCGGGACGCCCATCTGGGCGAAGGAGGCCTGGGTGCCGGCCACGGTCCACTCGGTGAACTTCTGCCAGCCGTGCAGCAGGAACGTGGTGCCGAGGACCACGCGCAGCACGGTCAGGCCGAGGGTCGCGGAGGAGGAACCGGCGGCCGGGGGGACGGGGGCGGTGGAGGAGGAGGCAGGGGTGCGCTGGGGCGTCTGAGTTGTGGACATGTCACGACTGTAGCGCGGTTTTACTTTCCCTGGCAAGCTTTTTGGGCGATGTGACCGAGCTCACGACCCGTCCGAGGCCATCTCCCGGGCCGTGGGGCCGGCCGCCGAGTCGTCGACGAGGCGCCCGATCAGCGCCAGCTGGTGGACCTGGACGGGTGTCAGCCGGTCGATCACCGTCCGCCGGACGTGCTCCACGTGCCCCGGGGCCACCTGCTCGACACGCTCCAGACCGCGGTCGGTGATCTCGGCGAGCACCACCCGCTTGTCCTGCTCGCCCCCCGTGCGCACCACCAGGCCGTCGCGCTCGAGGCGCGCGACGATCCGGGACAACCGGGACTGGGAGGTGTTCGTGACCGCCGCAAGGTCCGACATGCGCCGCCGCCGGTCCGGGGCCTCCGAGAGCATCGCCAGCACCAGGTACTCGGCCAGGCTGAGGTCCGCCTCCGCCTGCAGCTGGGACTCGATGCTGCCGGGCAGCGTGAACATGATGGAGACGAGAGCCAGCCAGGCGTCACGCTCCTCGGGGGACAGCCATCGGGTCTCGGTCATGGTCCCGATTCTACGAGGTGGTCCTTGACGCCTCATGGGAACGACGCGTCACGGGAACGACGCCTCCAGGGAACAACGCCTCAGGGACAGGGCGCCGCAGGGCACCGACGCGCAACCGCACCGCGGCCGCCGGGGTCCGCCCCATAATGGGAACCATGGACTCCCTCGGCACCTGGCCCCGGCCCGTACCTCCGGACGAGCGCGACTTCGACGTCCAGGTCATGCGCCGCCTGCGCACCGCCCCCGGCGAGGACGGGACGGCCGACCGGCCCACCCTGGGCGAGCGGCTCGGCACCTCGCTGCTGCTCGTGGTCCCCGTGCTGACCGCCCTCGCGGTGGTCCTGCTGTGGCAGCAGTGGTCCCGGTCCGGGTCCGTCCTGTTCCTCGTGCTCGCCGCCGCGGCGCTCGTGGCCACGGGCCTGTGGTGGACGGCCCGGCTCCGGCGCGCCTTCACGACCGCCCAGGGCCGGCTCGGCGCACGCCTGGCGAACGTCGTGGACCACGGCGTGGGCGTCGTCCGGGAGCTGACCCTCGAACCGGCCGGCGAGGACGCGGCGGCCGAGGGCCGGGTCCGGGCCCGGCTCGAGCTGTCCGTGACCCCGGTGCGGGGCGAGCGGTTCCGCACCGCCGTGGAGGCCCTCTACGACGCCGAGGACGCGCTCCTGCTGGAGGTGGGCTCGCACGGGCCCGTGCGCTTCCTGCGCGACGACCCGGAGGGGACCACCGTGATCGACACCCGGCTCTCCGAGGAGCAGGTGGCGCAGGTCTACCGGGGCGCCGCCCTGAACTGACGCGACCGGTGCCCGGGCCCGCCCGGCACCGGGCGGCGGTTCAGCCGTCCTGCCGTGCGGCGGCCCGCTGCTCCTCCGCGACCCGCCGCCGGAGCTGCTCGCACAGGTCCTCCCCGGCGCGCAGCAGCTCCGGCAGGCGCTCGCGCTCGGTGGTCTGGGCGCGGAAGGCGTCCGCCACGCCCACGCCGTGCTCGGCGCGGCGCACGAGCTCGACCGGGCTGCCGGCCTGCACCGTGCCCGGCGACAGGACCCTGAGGTAGGCCCCGGAGCGCCCCCGCTCCGTGAAGCGGCGCAGCCAGCCGCGCACCTCCATGCTCGCGCGGAACGTGCCGCAGGGAATGCGTGCGTCCGTGACCTGGAGCAGCACGTCGCCGATCCGCCAGACGTCGCCGAGCCGCGCCCCGTCGACGTCGAAGCCCGAGAGCGTGAGGTTCTCCCCGAAGGAGCCGTCGGGGATCTCCCTCCCGAGCTCCCGCGCCCAGAAGTCCAGCTCCTCCCGGGCGAACGCGTACACCGCCTGGTCGGTGCCGCCGTGATAGGTGCCGTCCCCGATGAAGTCCCCCACCAGCCCCGAGCCGAGGCCGCCCCGGCGCGGCCCGGGATCGCGGATCTCCACGGGACCGTCCACGGGGCGCTTGCGGATGCCCGTGGGCCGGTTCCGCCTGGCGGGGTTCTCCTCCGCCCGGCCGACGTTGACGCTCTCGACGCGAGCGGTCATGCGCGGTCCTCCTTCCCGGGGCCGGGATCCCCGCCGGCGTGCTCCTCGAGCTCGTTGTGGTGGGTCGGAGAATACACCGCCGAGCCGATGAGGTAGCCGGAGCGGGCCAGGGCCATGCTGCCCACGGCCGACGTCACGAGCTGCAGGACCACCGCGGCGAGCAGCTTGACCGCGTTCTCCACGCCGGGCAGGAAGAAGAACGCCCCGGTGAGGACGAAGGACACGCCGAGACCCGCGGCGGTGGCGATCGCCGAGGACCGCGTGTAGAGGTCCGGGAACCGGGTGATCCCCACCGTGGCGGTGAGGAAGATCAGTGACCCCAGGACGATGAAGGCCTGTCCCACCACACTCATCCACAGGGTGTCGTGCATGACCGGGTCCCACTCCACACTCATCGCCTCCCCCTGGTCAGTGCGCGGGCCAGGGACAAGGTCGCCAGGAAGCCCACGAGGGTCGCGACGAGGACCAGGTCGAAGACCGGGGGGCTCATCGCGAGCACGCCGAACAGGGCGATGAGCCCCACCACGGAGAAGAACAGCAGGTCCGCGGCGATGGCCCGGTTGGCGTCGTTGGGGCCGCGGAACATCCGCACCCCGGCGACGAGGACGGAGACGGCGAGCACCAGCACGCCGAAGAGGATGCCGATCATCGTGGGGCCCCTCCCGCTCGGATGCCGTTCAGCATGTGGGTCTCCATCTCCTGCAGGCCCGAGAGGGCGTCCTGCGGTCCGTCCGAGTACATGGCGTGCACGAAGATGTCGTAGCCCTCCGCGCCGGTGTCCTCCCCGTCGCCGGGCCGGGCCGCGGTGGCCAGGGTCAGCGTCCCCGGCGTCAGGGTGATGAGCACACTGAGCAGGACCGTCTCGAACTCGCTGCGGCACCGGGTGCGGTAGCGCACCACGATGGGCGAGGAGTCCTGGCCCGGCGTGAGCACGTCGCGCGTCACCGCGACGTTGGACAGGACCAGCTCCCGGGCGTACCAGAGCAGGAAGCCGAGGAAGCGCAGCGGCCAGGTCAACCACGTCACGAGGCCCTCACCGCCTCCACGTACGCGCTGGTGTCCACGAGACCGTCCGCGGCCGTGGCCGAGACGCCCAGCAGCAGCTCACCGCCCACGCCGAGGACCAGGGAGGTCACCGCCAGGACGAGGGCCGGCGCGATGAGGCCCACCGGGATGCGGCGCTCCTTCGTGCCCACGGCGGCGGTGACCACGCCCGACGAGTCCTCCGGCTTCCCCAGGAACATCATCCCCCAGATCCTGAGCACGTACAGCAGCGTGAAGAGGCTGACGCCGACCGCCACGAGGGCCGCCCCGATCTGCTGCTCCTCGAACGCGGCCAGGATCAGCGCCAGTTTGGCCACGAACCCGGAGAACGGCGGGATGCCGGTCAGGGACAGGGCCGCCGCGAAGAAGACCACGGCCGTGAGCGGCTCCCGCCGGAGCAGGCCCGCGACCTCGCCCAGCGGGTGCCGCCCGTAGGCGATCTCCACCGCCCCGGTGGACAGGAACAGGGACACCTTCACCACCGTGTGGTGCAACAGGTAGAAGATGCCCGCGGTGAGTCCCGCGGTCCCGAAGAGGGCGACGCCCAGCAGGATGTAGCCGATCTGGCTGACCGTGGAGTGGGCGAGGATCGCGCGCGCGTCCCGCTCCCCCACGGCGCCGAGGACACCGATCACCATGGACGCGGAGAACACCACGACCCCGATCCACAGGTACTGCGCCATGCCGTCGAAGATCACGGCGTAGATCCGGTAGATCGCGTAGACCGCGATCTTCGTGTGCAGCCCCGAGAACAGGGCGGTCACGGTGGGCGACATGAAGGGGTACGTGCGCGCCAGCCACCCGTGCACGGGAACCACGGCCGCCTTGACGGAGAGGGCGATCAGGACCACCGCGACCGACACGGCCACGGCGGTGGACTCCGTGGCACGGCCCGCCAGCTCGGCCAGGTTCACGGTGCCGGCCGTGCCGTAGACGAGCCCCACCCCCGCCAGGAGGATCGTGGAGGCCAGCAGATTGACGCTCACGTAGATCCGCGAGGACGTGACCTGCATCAGCCGCCCCCGGCCGCGGTGGGCCAGGATGATCAGCGCGTAGGACGGCACCAGCATGACCTCGATGAACACGAAGAGGTTGAACAGGTCCGCCGTGAGCAGGGCCCCGTTGGCGCCCGCCATGAGCACGAGCACCAGGGGACCGAAGAAGCGCTTCTCCGCCTGCCCCGACACCACCCCGAACCAGGAGCTGACCAGCGTCACGAATCCGGTCACGGAGAGCATCAGCGCCGTGAGGAGATCGGCTGCGAACGGGATGGCGATGCCGGCGGGCCAGCCGCTGATGCGGTGGGCCAGCACGGTTCCGCCGTCCAGGAGGGTGATCACGAGCCACCCCGCCCCCACCACGTCCGCGCCGAGAACGGCGAGCAGCCCCACCTTGCCGATCCGCCCGGGGCCACCGGCGAGCACCAGCAGACCGGCGGCCAGCAGGGGGACGATGACGAAGAACGGGATGAGGTCCGCGCTCATGCGCGACCACCTCCTCCCGGGCCCTGCCCGAAGCGGGTGCCTGACCGGTCCGGGTCCTCGGGTGCCTCGCGGTGCGTCCCGGCGTCGTCCAGGGGGTCGTCCAGGGGGTCGTCCATCAGGTCAGGGGTCTCCGTCTCCCGGCCGCTGAGCTCGAGATCGGTGTCGTCGTCCTCGTCGCCGGTCACGGCGAGCACGAGCATGTACATGGTGATGGCGAACGCGATGACGATGGCCGTCAGCACGAAGGCCTGCGGCAGGGGGTCCGCCGTGGTCGCCGGGTCCGGGGAGGAGCCGAGGGGCTCGCCGCGGCGGTCGATGCCGCCGGTGGCCATGATCAGCAGGTTCACACCGTGGCTGAGGAGGGCGAAGCCGATGATCAGGCGGACCATGCCGCGCCGCAGCATCATGAACACGCCGCCCGCGATGAGCACGCCCACGGTCAGTGCGAGGGCCATCAGGAATCGTCTCCTCGGGAGGGGTCGGTGCGCTCGCCGGACGTCCCCGTGGAACGGCCGGCGGGACGTCCGGGGTCCCGGTCGAGGGCCCGGATGCTGCTGAGGTCCAGGGGCGCCGTGCTGGGGTGGTGCGGCTCGTCCGTGGTGGGGGTGGGGTAGGCGGTGGGATTCTCCGCCGCGGTGGAGCCCACCCGCCGCAGGGGCGGTGGTTCCTTCTCCTCCACGCCCAGACGGCTCACCGCGGTCAGGATCACGCCGACCACCGCCAGGTACACGCCCACGTCGAAGAACAGCGCCGTGGTGATCGCGATCCCGAACACGTCGAAGTGCAGCGCGCGCAGGAACGAGCCGTCGGCCAGGCCCAGGAGTCCCACGACCACCGCCACGGCCACCCCGGCGCCGATGAGCTTGACGTAGGGCACGCCGAGCCGGCTGACCCGGTCGTCCTGCGCCGAGAGGTAGACCAGGGAGATGCCGGCAGCACCGATGAGGGCCGCGATGAACCCGCCACCGGGCTGGTAGTGCCCGCGGAGCAGGAAGAAGAGGGACAGGACCACGATGACCGGTCCGAGCAGGCGCTCGGTGACGCGCAGCACCATGGTGTTGTCCCGGGCGTCGCTGATCGGCGACTCCGGCGGCTCCGTGACCGGGCTGTGCCGCTTGGGCAGCAGCCCCCGCGACTCCAGGGCGACGACGATCGCGATGCCCGCCACGCCCAGCACGGTCAGCTCGCCGAGCGTGTCCAGGGCACGGAAGTCCACGAGGATCGTGTTCACCACGTTCGATCCCCCGGTCTCCGTCTTGGCCTCCGCCAGGAAGTACTCTCCTGCCCCGGAGAGCCCGCGCCGGCCGGTGAGCGTCCACACGGCCACGGCGGCCGAGGCGCCCGCGAGGACGGCGACGACGGCCGCCGTGGTCGCCCGCCGCTTGCCCGTCCGGTGGAACGTGGAGGGCAGACGGTTGAGGAGCAGGACGATCACCACCACGGTGAGGATCTCGACCAGCAGCTGGGTCAGCGCCACGTCGGCCGCGCCGAGCTCGTAGAACCACAGCGCGACGGCGAAGCCCACCACCCCGATGATGGTCACGAGGGCGATCCGGCTGCGCACGCCCAGTGCCAGGAGCACCCCGACCACGACCACGCCGAGGAGCACCCAGTCCAGCGGCTTCGTCACGTCCCCCTGCAGCGGCGGGATTTCGACCGTGGACAGGCCGACGACCGTCAGCGCCACCAGGACGACCACGGGCGGGACCAGGTGCCGGTAGGGGGCGTCGGCCCGGGTGAGCCCCCCGACCCAGTGCCCCAGGGCCCCGGAGCCGGTGCGGAGCGCTTCGACCGCGCCCACTCCGGTGACGGGCGACAGCTCGCGGTCCAGGAGCCGGTCCACCCGCCCCCGGCCCAGCACCAGCGCACCGCCGAGGGCGAACACGGCCAGGGACATGTACAGCTCGGGGGCGAGGCCGTGCCACAGCCCCAGGTGCGGCTCGGCGTCCGGACCGGCCACGGACTCGGCGGCGCTGCCGAGCAGCGGCTCGGCCAGCACCCCCGCCAGCCCCAGGACCAGACCGGCCACGGACACGAGCGCCACGGGTGCCAGGAAGGCCGCGGAGGCCTCCTTCGGCGGCTCCTGCGCCGGGCGACCGGGGAAGACGGTGATGATCATCCGGGCGGAGTAGGCGAAGGTGAAGGACGCGGCCAGGACCGCCACGGCACCCGTGAGCCACACGGCCACCGGGGACCCGGGGTTCTCCGCCACGGCCTTGAAGATGGCCTCCTTGGAGACGAAGCCGAACAGCGGGGGCAGCCCCGCCATGGAGACCGCCGCGAGCGTCATCACGACGGCGGTGACGGGCATCGTCCGCGCCAGCCCGGAGAGCTTGCGGATGTCCCGGCTGCCGGCCTGGTGGTCGATGACCCCCAGGGACATGAACAGCGCCGACTTGAACAGCGCGTGGGCCGCCACGTGCACCACGGCCCCCACCACCGCGTAGGAGGTGCCGATGCCGATGGTTGCCGTCAGGAAGCCCAGCTGGCTCACGGTGGAGTAGGCGAGCAGCTCCTTGAGGTCGTGGCGCTGCAGGGCGAACACCGCGCCCATCAGGGCGGTGAACAGCCCCACCGTGATCAGCAGGACGTTCCAGACCGGCACCTCGCCGAGGGCCGTGGAGAAGCGCAGCATGAGGTAGATACCGGCCTTCACCATGGCCGCGGCGTGCAGGTAGGCGCTCACGGGGGTGATCGCGACCATGGCGTCGGGCAACCACGCGTGGAAGGGGAACTGCGCGGACTTGGTGAAGCCCGCCACCGCGATCAGCACCGCCACGAACGCGGCGAACCCGGGGGACGTGGACCACACGGCGTCCACCAGGATGTCGCTGAGGCGGGTGGTCCCGGTGGCCACCCACATCGCGACCACCGCCGCGAGCAGGCAGAGTCCACCGGCCATGGTCACCAGGAAGGTCCGGATCGCCGGCTCCCTGGCGTGCGGGCCCGAGCGGGCGATGAGCAGGAACGAGCACAGCGTGGTGAACTCCCACATGACGAACAGGAGGACCACGTCGTCGGCCAGGACCAGACCGAGCATCGCCGCGGCGAAGAACGTCATGAGGGCGTAGAAGGCGCTGTGCGACCCCTTGGCGAGATAGCGCGCCGAGTAGGCGATGACCACGGCGCCGATGACCAGCACGATGAGGCCGAAGAACAGCCCGAGTCCGTCGAGGCGGAGGTGGACGGACACCCCGAGGGTCGGCATCCACGGGATCTGCTGGGAGACCTCCTCGCTGTCCCCCCGGCCGTTCCACACGGCGACCAGCGCACCGGCGAGCACGAGGAGGCCCGCGGCGAGCGGCCAGCCGGCGTCGCGACCGGCCCGGCGGCCCAGGACGGCCGCAGCGGGGCACAGCAGGGTGGCGAGAGCGAGAATGATCAGGAGTGACACGCCTGGCAACCGTCCGGTCGGTGGGAAGGAACGTGGTGGGCGGATCCACCCGGGCCCCGGTGCGGGGTCCCGCCCCGCCCGGGCCTAGCGCCGCGGTCTCACGGAGCTCGACCCCACCGGGGGGACGACCGGGGTGGCCTGCGTCTCCGCCTCCGTCTCGACGACGGGCCGGCCCTCCGGCTGCTCGGGGTGGTCCGCGGTCCCGCGGTCCTCGTGCTCGGCGCCGTGGTGGCCGGCGCCGGTGCGGCGCTCGGACAGGGACGGACGCCGGCGCGCCGTCGCGCCGGGAGCGCGCGGGGCGTCGTTGATCTCGGTGACGGACACGGCCATCGCGTTGAGCGCGAGACCGGCGAGCACGAACACCCACGCCGCAACGGGGTACCACGCCAGGCCGAGGACCACTCCGACCACGACGAGGGCGACCGAGGTCAGGTAGGCGGGGGTCAGAACGCGCTGGACGTTGAACTTCATGGGTTCCATTCCACCACGCGCGCGTGCGGATCGACCAACGGACCGGGCCGGTCATACCGCCCCGGCCCGCCGGTCCTGGTCCGGGCGACACCGGGCGTATACCGTCGGCGGCATGGACGACCTCGACCCCGAGCTGCTCGAGCTCGCGCGTTCCGCCCGCACCGTCACCGTGCTCTCCGGCGCGGGGATGTCGGCGGAGAGCGGGGTGCCCACCTTCCGCGACGCCGGCACCGGGCTGTGGGCCCGCTGGTCCCCCGAGGACCTGGCCACCCCCGAGGCCTGGGACGCCGACCCCGGGCTGGTCTGGTCCTGGTACCTCTGGCGGGCCCGTCAGGTGCGCCGGGTCCGTCCCAACGCCGGGCACCGGGCCCTGGCCCGGTGGGCGGACCGGGCGCGGGTGCACGTGGTCACCCAGAACGTCGACGACCTCCACGAGCGGGCGGGCTCCACGGTGCTGGCCCACCTGCACGGCAGCCTCTTCGCGTTCCGGTGCTCCGTCTGCGCCGCCCCGTTCCCCGGCCACCTCGTCCCGGGCCTGGCGGCAGGAGCCGGGCCGGGCACACCGCTCGCCCCCGAGTCGGGCCCCCGCGAGGACCCTGCTCGTGCGGAGGCTCCCGCCGAGGACACTGCCCTCGCAGGTGCGCACGACGCAGAACCGCACCGCGAGCGCCCCCCGGTCTGCCCCGGCTGCGGCGGAGCCGTGCGGCCCGGGGTCGTGTGGTTCGGGGAGGAGCTGCCCGCGGGCGCCGTGGAGCGGTCCGCCGCGGCCGTGGCGGAGGCGGACCTCGTGCTCGTGGTGGGCACGTCCGGGCTCGTGCAGCCCGCCGCCTCCCTGCCGCTGATCGCCGCCGGCCGCGGGACGCCCGTGGTCGAGATCAACCCCGAGGACACCGCGCTCACCCCGCACGCGGACCGGACCGTGCGGGCTGGCTCCGCCGAGGCGCTGCCTCTCCTGCTGCCCCCGCCGGAGGACCGGCACCAATCGGAGGACCGGCACCCACCGGAGTGCCGGCAGGTGCCGGAGGACCGGCGCCAGCAGCCCCAGCTCCCGTCGGCCCGGCCCCGTCGGCCCGGCGACCGCGGGTCCAGGACTGAGCGCCCCGGCCCGCCGTCGGCCACGACCACGGCGGCGGCCTCCCACGGCGGCCGGGTCACGGATGCCGATTGCTGAGAGCAGAAAGCACGCTGTCGATCTTGTCAGCGCGCAGCGGCGGGCGGAGACTGTTCGACGGACACCGGGCCCGGGTGCCCCGCACCCGGCCCCCACCGACGGCCCCCGGCCGTCTCCCCACGAAAGGCACGGTCCATGACGCAGTCCACCACGCAGTCCCCCATCCTCACCCTGCACGACGGCCGCACCATCCCGCAGCTCGGCTACGGCGTGTGGCAGGTCGACGCCGACATCGCCGAGGACGTGGTGGGACAGGCCCTCGAGGCCGGCTACCGCCACATCGACACCGCGATGATCTACGGCAACGAGGAGGGCGTCGGGCGGGCCATCGCGAAGAGCGGCATCCCCCGGGACGAGATCTTCGTGACCACCAAGCTGTGGAACGACGACCACGGCCACGATTCCGCGCTCCGGGCGATCGACGCCTCCCTGGAGCGCCTCGGCCTGGAGTACGTCGACCTCTACCTCATCCACTGGCCCACGCCGAAGCGCGGCAAGTACGTGGAGACCTGGACGGCCTTCCAGGAGATCCGGGACAGCGGCAAGGCCCGGTCCATCGGCGTCTCCAACTTCCCGCGCGAGGAGCTGCAGGAGATCGTCGACGCCACGGGCGTGGTCCCGGTGGTGAACCAGGTGGAGCTGCACCCCTACTTCAACCAGTCGGCCCTCCGGGAGTTCAACGCCTCCCTCGGCGTCCTCACGGAGGCCTGGTCCCCCCTCGGCCAGGGCGGCGACGTGCTGAAGGACCCGGTGATCGACTCGATCGCCCGCAAGCACGGTGCCACCCCGGGGCAGGTCATCATCGCCTGGCACCTGGCGATCGGCAACGTGGTGTTCCCCAAGACCGTCACCCCCGAGCGGATCCGCGAGAACTACGCGGCCCTCGACGTCCGCCTGGACGAGGAGGACGTCCGCGCGATCAGCGGCCTCGACAACGGCGGGCGCATCGGCTCGGACCCGAAGGACTTCAACTGACAGGACGTCGGCCGAGCGGAAGCGCTCTCCCGGCGGCGCCCGGGACCGCGGTGGGTGCACCGTGGTCCCGGGCGCCGCCCGTGCCGCCGCCGGCCGGGACGGGCGGGAGGTGCGGGAGGAGCGCGCAGTGGGGCCGCCGGCCGGGGTCCGCGCCGATTGGCGCGAACGGCGCCGGCGGGTGAACCATGAGGGTCATGAACCACGACACGACCCGTGAGGGCGAGGGCACCACCCGCGCCACCGCTCCGCACGGCACCCCCGACACCGTCCCGGGCGCGGACCTGCCCCGTCCCGACGAGAAGAGGTTCTTCGGCCAGCCCCGCATGCTGGCGAACCTGTTCAGCGTCGAGCTGTGGGAACGCTTCTCGTTCTACGGCATGCAGGGCATCGTCCTGCTGTACATGTACTTCGCCACGACCGAGGGCGGTCTGGGCATCGACCGCTCCACGGCCGCGGGCATCGTGGGCGCCTACGGCGGCGCCGTCTACCTGTTCGCCATCCTGGGCGGCTGGGTGGCCGACCGGCTCCTCGGCTCCGAGCGGACGATGTTCCTCAGCGGCGTGCTCATCATGGCCGGCCACGTCTCCCTCGCCCTCGTCCCCGCGGTCGCCGGGCTCACCCTGGGCCTGATCCTCATCGCCGTCGGCTCCGGCGGGCTCAAGGCCACGATCACCAACCTGGTGGGCGCCCTCTACGACCGCCGGGACCCCCGGCGCGACGCCGGCTTCTCGATCTTCTACATGGGCGTCAACATCGGCGGCCTGCTCGGGCCGCTGCTGACGGGCTTCGCGCAGAAGACGTGGGGCTTCCACCTGGGCTTCGGCCTGGCCGCGATCGGCATGGCCTTCGGCCTGACCCAGTACGCGCTCGGCCGCCGGCGGCTCCCCGACGAGGTCCACCACGTCCCCGATCCCCTGCCGCGCGAGCAGTACGGGAAGTGGGCCGTGATCGCCGTGGCGGCGGTCGCCGCGGTGGTGGCCGCCGTCCTCACGGGGGTGCTCGACGCGGCCAACCTGGCCGACGTCGTGGTGGTCGTGATCGTGGTGGCGGCCGCGGCACTGTTCGTCCTGCTGCTCACCAGCAAGAAGATCGACGACGACGAGCGCTCCCGCGTGCGGGCGTTCATCCCGCTGTTCATCGGCTCGGCCGCGTTCTGGGCCCTGTTCCAGCAGCAGTTCACGGTGATCACGATCTACTCCGACACCCGGCTGGACCGCGTGCTGGGGGGATGGACCATGCCGATCTCGTGGGTCCAGTCCTTCAACCCGTTCTTCATCATCCTGCTCGCCCCGGTGTTCGCGGTGCTGTGGACGAAGCTCGGGAACCGCCAGCCCGCCACGCCCACGAAGTTCGGCCTGGGCATCGTGCTGATGGGCTCGGCCTTCCTGATCTTCCTGCCCATGGCCGGGGTGTCCTCGGTGCCCGTCCTGTGGGCCGCACTGATCCTGCTGGTCGCCACGCTGGGCGAGCTGATGATCTCGCCGGTGGGACTGTCCCTGTCCACCCGGCTCGCCCCGCGGGCCTACCCCGTGCTGATGGTCGCCCTGTTCTACCTGTCGGTGGCCCTGGGCACCGCCCTGTCCGGCGCCCTGGCGGGCTACTACAGCGAACAGAACGAGGCCGCCTACTTCGGGACGCTCGGGGCCGTCACGATCGCGATCGGCGCCGCGCTGCTGGTGCTCTCCCCCTGGATCCGCCGGATGATGCGCGGGGTGCGCTGACGGCCGCGCCCCGCCACGGCCGTCAGCCGCCGGACGGCTCGCGGCGGCTGCCCGGACGGCCGCCGCGGCGTCCCGGGAGGACCTCCCGCACCACCTCGGCCGCGGGGACCGCCCGGGCCGCCGCGAACTGCGGACCGGCCCACAGGGCGATGGCCTCGGGGTCGCCGGCCGCCGCCGCGGCCGCCCGGATCGGCCTGGTCAGCTGGTTGACCTGCGGATAGGCCGCCGGCGCACTGTCCGTGAACCGGTCGAGGAAATCGTTGCGCACGCCCCGGGCCGGCCGGCCCGAGAACGCCCGGGTCACGGCCGTCCCCGCGTAGCGGCCCGATCCCAGGGCCTCCCGGTAGGCGGCGGAGGTCCCCGCCTCGTCCGTGCGCAGCAGGAGCGTGCCGAGCTGGACGGCGTCCGCGCCCGCGGCCAGGGCCGCCTCCGCGTCCGCCGCGGAGGCGATGCCGCCCGCGGCCACGATCGGCACACCCACGGCGGCACGGACCGCGGCGACGAGCTCGGTCAGGGGCTCCGCTCCGGGGACGTCCTCCACGCGGTGGGTGCCCCGGTGCCCGCCGGCGGCCGGTCCCTGGACCGTCAGCAGGTGGGCCCCGGCCCGCTCCGCGGCCTCGGCCTCCCGCACCGAGGCCACCGTGACGGACGTGGTGCTGCCCGCCGCCCCGAGCCGCTCGAGCACGGCGGCCGAGGGCAGCCCGAAGGTGAAGGAGACGACCGGCACCCGCAGCTCCTCGACCAGCTCGAGCTTGGCCGCCCATCCGTCGTCGTCGGCGGGGTCCGTGTCCGGCAGCTCCACCCCGTACCGGCGGGCCGTGCCCCGCAGCGCCTCCCGGTAGGCCTCCACCGACCGGTGCACGGCGGGGTCGACCGCACTCCCGGGGGCCGCGGTGTTCGCCGCCTGCGGCACGAACAGGTTCACCCCGAAGGCGCCGGCGGTCAGCCCCCGGACGGCCGCGACGTCCGCCCGGACGCCCTCGGCGGAACGGTTCCCGGCGGCCAGGAACCCCAGTCCGCCGGCGGTCGTGACCGCCGCGGCCAGCGCCGGGGTCGACGGCCCCCCGGCCATCGGGGCGCCCACGAACGGGAGGGGGAGATCGGTCAGGCGGAAGCGGGGCCGGGTGCTCGTCATGCTCCCAGGCTAGGAACACGGCGGGGTCCCGTCACCACTGGGGTTCGGGTCCGGCGGTGGCATAGGCTGTGGCCACGATCACCGCCCGCAGGGGTCCGCAGCCCGACACGACCGATTCGAGGCATCCCATGGCCCAGTCAGCCGACTCCACAACCCGGTCCCGTCCACAGCCCGAGCTCAAGCGCGTCATGGGGCCCGGGCTGCTCCTGCTGTTCATCGTGGGGGACATCCTCGGCACCGGCGTGTACGCCCTCACCGGCAACATCGCCGGGGAGATCGGCGGCGCCGCGTGGGCCCCGATCCTCGTGGCGTTCGTGGTGGCCACCATCACCGCCTTCTCCTACCTGGAGCTCGTGACCAAGTACCCCGGCGCCTCCGGCGCCGCGCTGTACACGCACAAGGCCTTCGGGGTGCACTTCATCACCTTCCTGGTGACCTTCGCGGTGCTCAGCTCCGGGCTGACGTCCGCCTCGACGGCGGCCTCGGCCGTGGCGTCCAACTTCGCCCGCGGCTTCGGCCTGGAGGTGAACACCACGACCATCACCGTGATCGCCGTGCTCTTCATCGCCGTCCTCGCCGCGATCAACATCCGCGGCGTCACCGAGGGCCTCGCGTTCAACGTGGTGCTGACCTCGATCGAGCTCACCGGCCTGCTCATCGTCATCCTCGTGGGCTTCTGGGCGGCGTTCCAGGGCCAGGCCGACTTCAGCCAGACCATGGTGTTCGAGACCTCCGAGGACAAGGGCATCTTCCTGGCCCTCACCGCGGTCACCTCGCTCGCGTTCTTCTCCTTCGTGGGCTTCGAGGACTCCGTGAACATGGTCGAGGAGACCAAGAACCCCAGCCGCGACTTCCCGCGCGTGATGCTCTTCGGCCTGGGCCTGACCGGGGTCGTCTACATCCTGGTCTCCGTCTTCACCGTGGCGGTGGTGCCCATCGGCGTGCTCGGCGAGTCGACCACGCCGCTGCTGGACATGGTCCGGATCGGCGCGCCCAACATCCCCATCGACACCATCTACCCGTTCCTGACGATCTTCGCCGTGGCCAACACCGCGCTGATCAACATGCTCATGGCCTCCCGGCTGCTGTACGGCATGTCCCGCCAGGGCGTGCTGCCGGACTTCCTGGGCCACGTCCTGCGCGGCCGCCGCACCCCCTGGTCGGCCATCGTGTTCACCACCCTCCTGGCGATGGGCCTGATCGTGGTGATCAACAACCTCCTCGGCAGCGGCACGGCCAGTGCCCTCGGCGGCACCACCGCCCTCCTCCTCCTGGGCGTCTTCACCATCGTCAACATCGCGGCGATCATCCTGCGCAAGGACCACGGGCCCACCCACGACTACTTCCACGCCCCCCGGGTCCTGCCCTACCTCGGCGCGATCACGTGCGCCTACCTCGTGGGCCCGTGGGCCCAGGACCCCATCGAGTACCAGATCGCCGTGGTCCTGCTGCTGATCGGCCTGGGCCTGTGGATCGTCAACTTCCTCTACGACCGCCTGTTCCTCGGCCGCAAGGTGCGGTTCGAGAACCCGGAGGACCTCGCCCGCATGGAGGACGAGCCCGAGGGCGAGGACCCCCACCGCGGGGCCTGATCCGGCCGTCCCCGCCCCCACCTGCCGCGCCGCTACCCGAGGAGAACCCGTGACCGTCGTCGTCGGATACATGCCCACCGCCCCCGGACACGCGGCGCTGGACGCCGCGATCGTGGAGGCCGAGCGCCGGGGCACGGACCTGGTCGTGGTCCAGCCGCGCCCCAGGCGCCACCAGCCGCCCGAGCTCGGGGCGGACATCGACGTGGAGCAGGAGAAGCTCGTCCGCTCCGGGCTGACGTACGAGCTGCGGGAGCCCGAGCACGACAGCGATCCCGCCGACGTCATCCTCGACACCGCCCGGGACCGCGGCGCCGAGCTCATCGTCCTGGGCATCCGCCGGCGCTCCCCCGTGGGCAAGATCATCATGGCGAGCACGGCGCAGCGCGTGCTGCTCGAGAGCCCCTGCCCCGTGCTGTGCGTGAAGGCCGTCTACGACTGATCCCGGGATTTTATTTCTGTTTTCGAAATATTACTCTGGTCCCAGACCCCGCGCCCGAGGACTCCCGCGCCGGGTCCGTCGGTCTCCGCGGCTCCGACCTGCGCCAGCCGCACCTGAAAGGCGCGTCATGACCACCTCGGCTCCCCCTGCCTCCCGCCCTGCCCCCTGGGACCAGGCCCCCGAGCCCCCGCGGCCTCCCCGCTGGGCGAGGGTGCTGCGGATCCTGCTGCCGGCGCTGCTGATCGTGGGCTGGCTCGCGGTGGCGGGCGTGGGCGGCCCGTACTTCGGGAAGATCTCCGAGGTCTCCACCAACGACCAGTCCAGCTTCCTGCCCGAGTCCACCGAGTCCACCCGGGTCACGGAGCTGCAAGGCGAGTTCCGGGACTCGGAGGCGATCCCGGCGATCGTCCTCCTCGTCCGGGACGGCGGGCTGACCGGCGCGGACCGTGCCTGGGCCGAGGAGACCGCCGCCGCGGTGGAGGACAGCGGCCTGCCCGAGGGCGGGACCTCGCCCCTGCTCCCCTCCGAGGACGGAGAGGCCCTCCAGCTGGTCGTGCCCCTGCCCGACGGCGAGGTGGTCGACGACGTCGAGGCGCTCGCGGCCCGGTTCGAGGAGGGCCGGCCCGACGGCCTGCAGAGCTACGTCACCGGCCCCGCCGGGTTCACGGCGGACCTCGTGGCCGGCTTCGAGGGCATCGACGGGCTCCTGCTGGGCGTGACGCTGGCCGTGGTCTTCGTCATCCTCCTGGTGGTCTACCGCTCCCCGGTGCTGCCGATCCTGGTGCTGCTGACCTCGGTCTTCGCCCTGAGCGCCGCCATCCTGGTCGTGTACTGGCTGGCGGCCAACGAGCTCGTGACCATCAGCGGTCAGGTGCAGGGCATCCTGTTCATCCTCGTGGTGGGCGCCGCCACAGACTACTCCCTGCTGTACACGGCGCGGTACCGGGACGCCCTGCTGCACCACCGGCGACGCGCCGAGGCCACCCGGGCGGCCCTGAAGGGCTCGGTCGAGCCGATCGTCGCCTCCGGCGCCACGGTCATCGCCGGTCTGCTCTGCCTGCTGCTGTCCGACCTCGCCTCGAACCAGGCCCTGGGCCCGGTCGCGTCCGTCGGCATCGTCATGTCGATGCTCGCGGCCCTCAGCTTCCTGCCCGCCGTCCTGCACGCCACCGGCCGGGCGGCCTTCTGGCCGTTCCGCCCCCGCTACGACGCCTCGGGGGCGGAGCGCGTGCGCGTGGTCGAGCACGGCCCCGCCAGCCGCCCCACCGTCGAGGGCCGGGGGGTGTGGGCCGCGGTGGCGCGGTTCGTGACCCGGGCGCCTCGGGCGATCTGGGTGGTGACCACGGTGGTGCTCCTGGCCCTGGCCGGGTTCAGCACCCAGTTCCAGGCTTCGGGCGTGGAGCAGAGCGAGCTGGTGCTCGGCGAGTCCCCGGCCCGGGACGGCCAGGAGGCCCTGGCCCAGCACTTCCCCGGCGGCTCCGGCAGTCCCGCGGTCCTGATGGTCCCGACCGGGTCCCTGGACACCGCCGTCGAGGTGGTCGAGGACACCGAGGGAGTCGCCGGCGTCGTCGCCGTCTCCGCCGACTCCCCGTCCGGCACCCTGCCCCTGGGACAGGACGCGGCCCCGCCGGTGGGCCCCTTCGCGGGGGCCGAGCCGACCGAGGCCCAGGGCCTGTACCAGCTCCAGGCCACGCTCTCCGACGCCGCCGACTCCCCGGAGGCCGAGCAGACCGTCCGGGAGCTGCGCGAGAACCTGCACGCCGCCGACGAGGGGATCCTCGTGGGCGGCACCACCGCGACGAACATCGACACCAACGAGACCTCGATCGCCGACCGCACGCTGATCATCCCGGTGATCCTCCTGGTCATCACCCTGATCCTCATGCTGCTGCTGCGCTCCGTGCTCGCGCCGGTGCTGCTGATCCTCACGACCGTGATCTCCTTCTTCACGGCCCTGGGCGTCTCCGCGCTGGTGTTCAACAACGTCCTGGACCTGCCGGGGGCGGACCCCTCGGTGCCGCTGTTCGGCTTCGTCTTCCTGGTGGCGCTGGGCATCGACTACAACATCTTCCTGATGTCCCGGGTGCGGGAGGAGTCCCTGGTCCACGGCACCCGGGCGGGGATCCTCCGGGGGCTCACCCTCACCGGCGGCGTGATCACCTCGGCCGGCATCGTGCTCGCGGCCACGTTCGCGGCGCTGGCGGTCATCCCGATCATGTTCCTGGTGCAGCTGGCGTTCATCGTGGCCTTCGGCGTGCTCCTGGACGCGCTGATCGTCCGGTCGCTGCTCGTACCCGCGCTGACCTACGACATCGGCCGGGCCATCTGGTGGCCCCTCCACCGGCGCATCGAGCCCTGAGCCGGGGACGGCCGGGGTCCGGGCTCCGGCCGCCCCCCAGCCGGGACGGCACGGGGCCGATGTCGTCGGCACCCCTCGGGGTGCGACCGGTCGCACGACGGTCCACGCCGCGGGCCGTGCCGGCCGAGGGGTGTCAGGCCGCGCGGTGGTCCGCCCCGCGCGCCACCACCGGGATCCGCGACGTGTCCGGACGGGCGTCCGGCACGGGGTCCGCACCGGCGACGAGCTCCTCCTCCGCCTCCTGCCACGCCGCGTCGGCCTGCTGCCAGCCGAAGCCGTAGGCGAGCGCGGGGACGAGGTGGTTGGCGATCCCGCACCCCAGGGCCACCCCGGCCCACGCGACCGGCGCCGAGGCCAGGACGTCGAGCGGATAGTGCACGCCGAGGTACAGGCGGGAGAGCCCGACGAGCGCGGCGGTGCCCAGCCCCGCGACCAGGGCGGCGGAGGCGAACCGCGACCGGCGCACCGCGAGGCAGAACGCCGCCGCGACGGCCAGGGCGGCGCCCGCGTGCCCCGAGGGGAAGGAGGTGAGACCCTCCACGAGCACGAGCGGTTCCGCGGTCGCCGTGCCGGCGGGGCGGGGGCGGCCGACGGCGACCTGCACCATCCCGACCGCCGCCCAGCCGCAGAGGGCCGTGACGGCGAAGCCGGCGGCGTCCCACGGCCGCCGGCGCGCGAGCGCGAGCCAGGCCGTGAGGGCCGCGATGATCGCGAACGTCCCGGGGGTGGAGAACGCGTGGTGGAGGACGAGCGCCAGGACGTCGAGGACGCCGGGACGCACTGCGCCGAGCCGGTGCAGGACCTCGCTCTCCTGGGCCGCGATCCCCGGGGAGTACACCAGGAGCCGTCCCACCGTCGCCGTGACCAGCACGACGATGAAGGGGACGACCACCCACTGGTGCAGCTGGGGGAGGGACCAGGTGGAGCGGGCCGGCCGGGGGGAAGAATGCTGCGCCGGAATTGCCATGCCCACCACCATGACACACGCCACGTTCCCGGGACCGCCGCAGGACGGGGTGGCAAGAGAGTTCGGGAAGAATTGGCCGGATCGGTACAGAGAATGACAAATCATGAAGCATGCCGGCGGAAACGGGGGCCTGCGTCCCTCCGTGTGACGTTGTGCGTCGTGCCGGAGCACTCCGGTGGCACATCACCCCTGGAGGGATGATGTCCGCGGTCTTTCCGACGGTTTCACGTGGAACCCCGCGTTTTTCGGCACTGATCAACCGCTGCCGTGTGCTGATCTCGATCATGGTGTGGGCAGCCGAGGGTCCGCCGGTTCCGACCGTCTGCACGACCTGTCCCCTGATCGGGGGACACGGGGTGCCGGGAGACCGCCCCGGTAGACTGGACCGCCATTCCCATGCCATCCGATCCGCGAGGAGCTCCCGTGTTCAAGAAGGACCCGACCCGCAGCGCCCGCCCGGCCGTCTCGCACGCCGAGGCCGCACGACACGTGGAGGAGGGCGGAGTGGCCGTCTACTGGCGGCCCGGCTGCCCGTTCTGCGGAATGCTCGAGCGCGGTCTCGGCGCTGCCGCCGGACAGGCCGTGTGGACCAACATCTGGGAGGACCAGGACGCCCTGGCGTTCGTGGAGTCCCTCAACGACGGCAACGCCACGGTGCCGACCGTGGTGACGCGCGACGAGCACTTCGTGGCGGCGTCCCCGGCGAGGATCGCGGCCACGAAGGCGCTGATCGCCGAGTCCGGCAGCACGCGCTGAGGGCCGGGACCCGGCCGGGCGAGCATCGTCGCCTGCCGGGGACCGGGGCCGTCCACCCCTCTGTCTTCGAGCTGTGAACGCCGACTAGGATGGTGGTTCTCTCCACGTTCACCGGTGAAAGAGGACGATGATGTCCGAGTCCGTCGGCTCCCCCGTTCCCCCGGGATCGCAGACGTCCCTGCGCAACGCCAACCAGCGCCGCGTGCTCGAGACGGTGCGGCGCGACGGGCACCTCACCCAGGCCCAGATCTCCCGGCGCACCGCCCTGGCGCCCTCGACCGTCTCCAACATCGTGCACCAGCTCATCGACGCCGGGCTGCTCGCCGTGGAGGCGGACGGCGCCGGCCGCCGGGGCCAGCTCGTCGGTTTCCGCGGCTCGGCCGGACACGTGGTCGGCATCGACGTGGGGCACCGCCACGTGACGGTGGCGGTGGCCGACCTCAACCAGCGGATTCTCGCCCAGCGGCGCCACGAGCTGCCCGACGAGCACCGTTTCGCCGAGGACCTCGAGCTGGTCGGGCGGACCCTCGACGACCTGCTCCGGGAGCACTGCACCGCACGCTCCGGGCTGCTGGCCGCCGGCCTCACCCTCCCGGCCCCCGTGGACCTCGCGGGCCGGCTGGTCAGTGCGAGCGCCATCCTGCCGGCGTGGAGCGGGATCGACGTGCGCGAGGAGGCCGGCCGCCGGCTCGGGCTGCCCGTCGTCGTCGAGAACGACGCCAACGCGGGCGCCCTCGGGGAGCACGCCTGGGGGGCCGGCCGCGGAGCCCGGCACATGGCCTACCTCAAGATCGGGCACGGAGTGGGCGCCGGGCTGATCCTGAACGGGACCCTGTTCCGCGGCGCCACGGGCTCCGCCGGGGAGCTCGGCCACACCACCGTGGACGAGCACGGGCGGGTGTGCCGGTGCGGCAACCGCGGGTGCCTCGAGACGTACGTCTCCTCCCGGGACGTCACCGGCCTGCTGGCCGCCACCCACGGCGCCGACCTGACCGTGCCCGACCTCGTGGCCGCCGCCCTCGCCGGCGACGTCGGCTGCGGACGGGTCATCGGGGACACCGGGCGGCTCCTCGGCACGGCGGTGGCCAACCTGTGCAACACCATCAACCCGGAGCTCGTGGTCGTCGGGGGCGAGATCGCCCTGGCCGGCGAGCTGCTGCTCGCCCCGCTGCGCGAGGTGGTCTCCCGTCACGGGGTCCGCGGCAGCGTCCGCGAGCTGCGGATCGAGGCCGCCCGGCTGGGGATCGAGGCCCACGTGGCCGGCGCCGTGGTCCTCGCCCTGCAGCACGCGGAGCTGCCCGTCGGTCCCGGCGCGTCATGAAGACACGCCGATCCCCCGTCGTCTTCGACTAATGGACATTCCCCCCACCGAGTTTTAGTGTGGACCGCGTCACAAGAACCCGTCGGCGTCGGCGGGCGAGTCCACCCGGGGTGCGGCGACCGGCCGGCACAGGCCTCCCGCCGACGACTCCACCAGCAAGGGAGCTGTCCGATGACCCAAGACGCCACGACCCCGTCGGTCCAGGAGCATCCGAACACCTCGGCGGTCCTGCGGATCAGCATCATCGCCGCCTTCGGCGGCTTCCTCTTCGGCTACGACTCCGCCGTCATCAACGGCGCGGTCTCCGCCATCCAGGAGGAGTTCGGCGTCAGCCCGGGCCCGCTCGGCTTCGCCGTGGCCTCCGCGCTGCTGGGCGCGGCGGCGGGCGCCTTCTTCGGCGGACGCGTGGCCGACGCCCTGGGCCGCGTCCCCGTCATGAAGATCGCCGCGGTGCTCTTCCTGGTCAGCGCGATCGGCTGCGGCGTGGTCGACAGCTTCGGCTGGCTGATCTTCTGGCGCATCGTGGGCGGCGTGGGCGTCGGCGTGGCCTCCGTGATCGCCCCCGCCTACATCGCAGAGGTCGCCCCGGCCGCCGTGCGCGGCCGGCTGGGATCGCTGCAGCAGATGGGCATCGTGCTCGGCATCTTCATCTCCCTCGCCGTGGACGCCTGGCTCGCCGGTCTCGCCGGAGGCTCCACCGAGGAGCTGTGGTGGGGCTTCGAGGCCTGGCGCTGGATGTTCATGGCCGAGGCCATCCCCGCGCTGGCCTACCTGATCGGGGCCTTCACGATCCCGGAGTCCCCGCGCTACCTCGTGGAGGACGGGCGCGCGGACGAGGCCCAGGCCGTGCTGGCCAACCTGCAGGGCTCCGCGTCGGCCACCGAGCGCGTGCGCCTCATCAAGGAGTCCCTCCGGAGCGAGCACAAGCCCCGGATGTCCGACCTCCGGGGCCGGATGGCCGGGCTCAAGCCCATCGTGTGGGTCGGCATCGGGCTGGCCGCGCTGCAGCAGTTCGTGGGCATCAACGTGATCTTCTACTACTCGAACGTGCTCTGGCAGGCCGTGGGCTTCACCGAGTCCAACTCGTTCACCATCACCGTGATCACCTCCGTGGTCAACGTGGCGGTGACCATCGTGGCGATCGCCCTCGTCGAGAAGGTGGGACGCCGCCGGCTCCTGCTGGTCGGCTCGGCGGGCATGACCCTCATGCTGGGCACCCTCGCGGTCGTGTTCGCCACCGCGAACGTGGTCAACGGTCAGCCCGAGCTCGGCCCGACCTCCGGCCCGGTCGCGCTGGTGGCCGCCAACCTCTTCGTGGTCTTCTTCGGCGTCTCCTGGGGCCCCATGATGTGGGTCCTGCTGGGCGAGATGTTCCCGAACCGGATCCGCGGCGCCGCGCTGGCGGTGGCCGGGTTCGTCCAGTGGATCGCCAACTGGGTGGTCACCGTGACCTTCCCGGCCCTGGCCGCGTTCTCGCTCGGGGTCGCCTACGGGCTCTACGCGTTCTTCGCCCTCCTGTCCCTGGTCTTCACGGTCAAGATGGTCCGGGAGACCACCGGCATCGAGCTCGAGGACATGCTCGACTGACAGCAGCACCGACGGCGGCGGTCCTCCCCACGGGGAGGCCCGCCGCCGTCGTCGTGCCCGCACCTCCGGGGCGGTGGGACGGCCCGCGACCGCACGGCACTCCGCGGTCCCTGTGCGTCCTTCTTTACCGCTCCGTGACCGCCCGGACACGGTTCGCCGCCGCGATCGGGTATTTTCGTGGGGACTGCGCCAGGCCGCTCTCCCCGAGCCGCCCCCGGCCTGCCCAGCCCCACCACTCCATTTTCAACGGCGAAAAGGACCCACGTTGACCCAGACCACCGCGGACCCCGCATCCCCCGCACAGACCACCGCCCGCAAGTCGGCGGGCCACGTCATCGTGGACACGCTCGTAGCGCACGGCGTCGAGCGCACCTACGTGGTGCCCGGCGAGTCCTACCTGGACGTGCTCGACGGACTGCACCACTCCCCGATCGAGACGATCGTGTGCCGGCACGAGGGCGGGGCGGCCTACATGGCCGAGGCCGACGGCAAGATGAACACGACCCCCGGCGTGGCCATGGTGACCCGCGGCCCCGGCGCGGCCAACGCCCACGTGGGCCTGCACACCTCCTGGCAGGACTCCACCCCCATGGTGCTGTTCGTGGGGCTGATCCCCTTCGAGCACCGGGACAAGGAGGCGTTCCAGGAGTTCGACCCGCACGCGTGGTTCGACTCCGGGGCCAAGCGCGTGATGGTCCTCGACCACGCCGAGCGGGCCTCCGAGATCGTGGCCGAGGCGATGTTCGCCGCCAACTCCGGCCGGCCCGGCCCCGTGGTCGTCGGACTGCCCGAGGACATCATCAAGGCCGAGATCGACGCGACCCTGCACCCGCCGATCCCGGTGGCCCACGGCGGGATGACGGTCAACGACTGGAAGGCGCTGCGCGACGCCCTGGAGGGCGCCGAGAAGCCCCTGTTCGTGACCGGCGGCAACGACTGGACCCCGGAGGGCGCGGCCGGGCTCACCACCTGGCTGGAGGAGCACCACCTGCCGGCCGCGGCGGAGTGGCGCACCGAGGGCACCGTCCCGTTCGACTCCGACTCCTACGTGGGCCCCATTGGCTACGGCCGCCCCCAGCCGACCTTCGACATGCTCGAGGAGACCGACCTGCTCGTCTTCGTGGGCACCGTCCCCGGGGACGTGATCACCAACGGGTTCCTGGTCCGCCAGGACTGGGCGAAGAAGAACTTCCTGGTCACCATCGACCCGTCCCTGCGCGGGCGCTCCGGGCCGGTGTCCTACCAGATCGTGGCCAAGCCGGACGTGTTCGTGCGGGACCTCGTGCGCATCGACCTGCCCGCCAAGCCGGCCTGGAAGGAGTGGACCGCCCGGCTGCGGGCGCAGCAGGTGGAGTTCTCCACCCCCGTGTCCACGGAGCCGACCGGGGGCCGCGCCCGGATGGACTCCATGATGGCCCACCTCGTGGCGGGTCTGCCCGACGACGCCATGGTGACCTTCGGCGCCGGCGAGCACACCAACTGGGCCCACCGCTACTTCCCCACCAAGGGCTACGCCTCGATGATCTCGGCCCGCAACGGCTCCATGGGCTACTCCGTGCCCTCGGCCGTGGCCGCGTCCCTGCGCTACCCGGGGCGGCGGGTGGTGACCATCGCCGGGGACGGCGAGTTCCTGATGAACGGGCAGGAGCTGGCCACCGCCGCCCAGTACGGGGCCACCCCGCTGGTCATCGTGATGGACAACCAGGAGTACGGCACCATCCGCACCCACCAGGAGCGCGACTACCCGGACCGGGTCTCCGGCACGCAGCTGAAGAACCCGGACTTCGCCCTGATGGCCCAGTCCTTCGGTGGGTTCGGGGTGTGCGTGGAGACCGACGCCGAGATTCCCGGCGCGCTCGAGGCGGCGCTGAGGGCGATCGACGAGGACGGGACCTTCGCCCTGATCCACCTGATCGTGGAGCAGCGCGTCAAGGCGTACTGACCCGGAAGCGCCCGGACCGACCGGGGCGGTGCCGCTCCCCGCGAGGGCCGCGGGACCCCCCGGTCCCGCGGCCCTCGCGGGGAGCGCTCCGGTGGTGGGCGCCGCGGATCCGTAGGACACTGGGGCCGTGCAGACCTTCCTCCCGTACCCCGACTTCGCCCGCTCCGCACGCGTGCTCGACCGCAAGCGGCTCGGCAAGCAGCGGGTGGAGACCCTCCAGGTGCTGCGCGCGGCCACCGTGCCCGGGTACGGGTGGTTCCGCCACCCGGCCACTGCCATGTGGGCGGAGCACGTCTCCGCCCTGGTCGCCTACGGCCGCGCGATGGTCGACGAGTGGACCGCCCGCGGCGGGGCCGACAGCACCGGGTGGCAGATCCGGGAGTTCGCCCCCCGGGCCTGGGACGGCGGTCCCGACGACGACGCGGCCCCACCGCCCCCGTGGCTCGGGGACGAGGCGCTGCACCGCTCCCACCGGTCGAACCTGCTGCGCAAGGACGAGGAGCTCTACCGGGACGCCTTCCCCGGCGACCCCGCCGGACTGGACTACGTGTGGCCCGTTCCCGCGGAGGGCCGCACGCCTCCCGCCGAGCCGCCGCACGGCCGGCGCGCCTGGGTCCTGGCCCCGGGGGCGCACGGGACCACGGGCGGCGGCGCGGTCCTGGTGCCGTTCCGCGTCCCGGAGGGCGTGCGGGAGAGCCACTGGGTGCGGGCGGTGGCCCGGGTCGAGCAGGAGCTGCGGGAGGGTGAGCCCGTGCTCCTGCTGCACGGTACGCCCGGTCCCGAGCAGGTCGTGGAGCGGACGGTGCTCGCCGAGAACGTGCACCACGCCGTCGCGGGCTTCTCCCTCGAGCTCGAGCGCGGGGAGCGCCTCCTGCGCCGGGACCTGCCCGCCCCCGCCCGCCTGCAGTCCCCGCGGCCGGTCTTCGCGGTCCCCGCCGAGGCCGTCGACGCTCTTCCGGGCGGCTCGCGGGGTTAATCCGGCGTCACGCTCGTCCCCGGGGTGGCTGCGTGGGTAGCATGTCACCCACCGGCGCCCGGCGCGCCCCACCCCAGGAGGCGCGCATGCGAGGGTCCCACGTCCCCACCACCGGCACGATCACCGTGACCGACTGGCCGGACCCGCAGGCCCGGGAGCCCGGTCAGCTGGTGGTGCGCATGCTGCACGCCTCGATCTGCGGCTCGGACCTGCACACCGCCTTCCACGGCCTGCTCCACGCGGAGGGTCCGCGCCGGCCCGGCTATCCCGGTCACGAGGGGGTCGGCGTGGTGGTCGAGTCCCGGTCCGAGCGCGTCCCGGAGGGCGCCCTGGTGCTGACCGTCCCCCCGGGCGAGACGGGCGGGTGCTTCGCGGAGCTCCAGCTGCTGGACGACCTGCACGTCGTGGAGCTGCCCGCCGGCACCGACCGGCAGGACTCGCTCGGGCTGCGCCGGCTCATGATGGCCCAGCAGTACGGCACGTGCCTCTACGCCATGCGGCAGTTCTGGCCCGTCGAGACGCCCGCCCGGCGAGCGCACACGTGCGTGGTGATGGGCGCCGGATCCGCCGGGCTGTTCTTCGTGGAGGAGGCCCGGAGGCTGGGCTTCGAGCACGTCGTGAACTCCGACCTGGACGCGCAGCGGCTCGAGGTCTCCCGCAGGCTCGGCGCGATCCCCGTGCAGGTACCGGACCAGGACCTCGCGGCGGTGGTGGCCGAGGTGACCGGCGGCCGCGGCGCCGACCTCGTGGTCGAGGCCGTGGGGCACGACGTGCTCCGCGACCAGGCCGTGGACCTGGCGGCCGACCGGGGCGTCGTCGGCTTCTTCGGTCTGCCGGAGCGGCACGGGCCCACCGAGATCCCGCTGTGGACCGCGTTCCGCAAGAACCTGCGGCTGCAGTGCTCCGTGGCCGCGCAGGCCGAGCCCGGGCTGACGTCCTTCCGGGAGGCCCTGCGCCGGATCTCCGAGGGCGAGATCGACGTGGAGCACTGCCTCGGCCCCGAGTACCCCCTCGAGCGGATCGCGGAGGCCATGCAGCGGGCCGAGGAGCACCGGCCCGGGGACATCAAGCTCACGATCACGCCGTGACCACCCCCTCCGGTTCCGGGGACCCGTCCCCGGACGACGACCGCCCCGGGGCGGGACTGCCCGCCCTGCCCTCGGTCGCCGCCAGCACCGGCAGCTCGCTCGCCGTGCAGGTCATGACCGCGGTGCGCCGGGCGATCACGGCGGGGGAGATGGAGCCCGGGCGGCTGTACTCCGTGCAGCAGCTGGCCTCCGCCATGGAGGTCTCCCGCAGCCCGGTGCGGGAGGGCCTGCTGCGGCTGGGCGAGGCCGGGCTGATCCGCTTCCACCGCAACCGCGGCTTCGAGATCGTCGAGGTCAGCCCCACCGACGTCGCGGAGATCTTCGCGGTGCGCACCGCCCTGGAGGTGCCCGCCGCCCGGCGGGCCGCCCGGCTCGCGGGGCCCGCGGAGCTCGACCGCGTCCGGGACCAGTGGCACGCGATGCACGAGGCGGCCCGTGCCGGCGACCTCGAGGCGGCCGCCCGGGCGGACGAAGGACTGCACCGGACGCTGCTGCTGGTGGCCGGCAACGCCCAGGCCGTGCGGCTCGTGGAGCAGCTGCGCACCACGACGGCCTTCCTGGGCGTGGTGGCCGCCACGTCGCGGCGGCCCCTCGACGAGCTCGCCGGGGAGCACGACCCGCTGGTGCGCTGCGTCCTCGCGGGGGACGAGGAGGCGGCGGCACACGCCATGCGCGAGCACCTCGCCTCGACGGCGCGCCGGCTCGTCGCCCAGGCCCTGCTCGCCCAGCACACGCCCGCGGCGCGCGTCGAGGAGCTCACCGCCCGGGTCTGGGGCGACGCCGCCGCCGGGTACTGAGCCGGGGCGGGGACGGCCGAGCGGAGGGGCCGGGGAATGCCCCGGCCGGTCCGTCGACGGGCCGGGGCACTCGGCACGGCTGCCCGGGGGTGCCTCCGTGCAGGCCGGACAGGACTGGGGGGCTCCTGCCGGTCACGGCCACCGTAGGGGGACCCCGTGACCCTCCGGCCAACGGAGGGTGAACAGCCCGTGCCGAGGGCCGTCGCGGGGAACGCCGCTCGGCGCCCGGCAGCGGGGGCTCCGGGCGCACCGGTCCGGCGCGTCCCGTCGACGACCGGCCGCGGCGCCACCGGAGACCTCAGTCCTCGTCGGGCCCGTTCTCCCGCGGCAGCCGCACCGTGAAACGGCAGTGGCCGCCCCGGTCCTCGTCCGCAGTGATGGTTCCCGCGTGGGCCGTCACGATCTCCCGGCTGATGGCCAGGCCCAGCCCGGAGCCGCCGGTGTCCCGGGTCCGGGAGTCGTCGAGCCGCACGAAGCGCTCGAACACCCTCTCCCGGTCCTCCGGGGCGATCGTGCCGCCGTCGTTGACCACCTCCACGACCGCCTCCGCCCCCTCCGCCCGCAGGGAGACCGAGATCCAGGAGTCCGCGTGCCGTTCCGCGTTGGAGAGCAGGTTGCGCACCACCTGCTGGAGCCGGCTGGCGTCGCCCCGGACCCGCACGGGATCCACCTGCACGCGCACCTCGTGCCGCGAGGCCGGGCGCATCCGGGCGATCTCCTCCCGCACCACCTCGTCCAGGTCGGTGTCCGCGGTGCGCAGGCGCAGCCCGGCGTCGTCGATCTTCGCGAGCGTCAGGAGGTCCTCCACGAGCCGTCCCATCCGGCGGGCCTGGGACCTGAGCACGGGGGCGACCTCCGGCCACGCCGCCCCCGACGGGTCGGAGGCGGCCACCTCGATCGTGGTGGTCAGCGTCGCGAGCGGGCTGCGGAGCTCGTGGGAGGCGTCGGCGACGAACCGGCGCTGCGCGCGGTCGGAGGCCTGCAGCCGGTCCAGCATCCCGTTCATGGTGGTGGCCAGCGCCGCGATCTCGTCCCGGGTGGGCGGCACGTCGACCCGCTCCCCCAGTCGGGCCGTGCCGATGCGCCGGACCTGCCCGGTGATCCGCCGCACCGGGGCGAGGGAACGGCCCACCAGGAACCACATGAGGGCGGCGCCGAGCAGCGACAGCACCGGCCCGCCGACCAGCAGGAACAGGGACACGGTCCGGAGGGTGCCCTGCTGCAGCGCCATGGGCACCGCCACGGTGAGCGTCAGCGGCCGCCCGTCCACGTACATTCCGTGCGCGACATACACGAAGTCGTCCGTGCCGGGCACCGGCCCCTCCCCCTCCGCCGCGGATTCGGCGGACTCGCCCGGCTCCAGGACCGGCACGGAGAGGTCCGTGTCCAGGGCGCTGGCGGGCGAGGCGGCCACCACGCGGCCCTCCTCGTCCTGCAGCTGCACGATGACCCCCGGCCGGCCGAGCCGCAGCATCAGCTCCCCGAGTCCGGCGCGCGTGAACACGGCCGTCTCCCCCGCCGTCCCCCCGGCGCTGCCCGGGCCCCAGGGCACCCCGAGGTCCTGCAGGATCTCCGTCTGCCGGGCCACGGCCTGGTCGTGCGCGGCGCCGACGGCCGCGCGGCTCAGGACCTCGAGCAGCACGACCCCGGCCACGGCCATCACCAGGAGGATGAGCAGCGCGGCGGCGGCCGTGCTGCGCTCCCGCACCCCCCACCGGTCGAGGAGGCCCCTCCGGGCGGAGCTCACGGGGCCGGGCTCCCGGGCTCGTCGGGGACCAGGCGGTAGCCCATGCCGCGCACCGTCTGCAGGGTCGAGAGGCCGAAGGGGGCGTCGATCTTCTTCCGGAGGTAGCCCACGTACACCTCGACGATGTTCTCCGAGCCCTCGAAGCCGGAGTCCCAGGCGTTGTCCATGATCTCGAGCTTCGAGACGACCTTCTCCCGGTTCTGCATCAGGAACTGGAGGATGACGTACTCCTTGGCCGTGAGCTCGAGCGCCTGACCGCGGCGGGTCACCGTCCGCCGGACGGGGTCGAGCTGCAGGGACCCCACCGTGAGCACCACCGGCCGCTCGGGCGCGCCCCGGCGGATGAGGGCCCGGAGCCTGGCCACGAGCACCAGGAAGCTGAAGGGCTTGGTGAGGTAGTCGTCGGCCCCGAGGTCGAAGGCGTCGGTCTGGTCGTACTCACCGTCCTTGGCCGTGAGCATCAGGACGGGGACCCAGTTCTCGGCGCTGCGCAGGTCCTCGAGCACGCCGTAGCCGTTCCGGCCCGGCAGCATCAGGTCCAGCACCACCACGTCGTAGGGGTTCTCCCGGGCCAGCCACCCCCCGGTGATCCCGTCGTGGGCGACGTCGACCACGAAGCCCTCGTTCGTGAGACCGCGGCGCAGCGACTCCGCGAGGTCCACCTCGTCCTCCACCAGCAGCACGCGCACGTGCCCTCCCGTTCTCGTCCGTGGGCGCGGCGGGGTCCGCCCCCCTCCAGTGTTCCGCACGGAACCTGAGGACTGGGTGAGAACACCGTCCCGGACGCCGGTTCGGGACGGCTGCTCCTTCCCCGCGTCCTCCCCACCCGGTGCACAACGTTGTCCACAGGTGTGGAGAACCGTGTGCACAGGCCGCTCTCCACAGCGTTATTAACAGCTGTGGAAGGCGTCATGGTGCTGTCCACACCGTTGGTCACAGGTGTGGAATTCCACCGGTGTGATTTGTCGACAGCTGGGGACAACTCCTGTGGACGACACGCGCCGGCCGGACCGGCCACGGCGTCATCGGCGGCGGTCACCGCGCCGCCGGCGGGTCGCCAGGGTGTAGCCGAGGGAGACCAGGGCTCCCGTGAGCAGCCCGCCCAGGTGGGCCTGCCAGGCGATGCCGGGGAAGAGGAAGCCGAAGACCACGTTGACGCCGATCAGCACCGCGATCGGCGTGATGGACTGCCCGAGGTGGCGCTGCAGCACGAAGAGGGCGCCGAACAGGCCGAAGACACCGCCGGAGGCGCCCACCACGAGACTGAGCGGGTGCGAGAGCAGCAGCACGCCCACGGAGCCGCCCAGGACGGAGAGCAGGAAGAGCAGCAGGAACCGGCCCCGGCCCAGGGCCGGCTCGAGCATCCGCCCGAACAGGTAGAGCATGTACATGTTCAGCAGCAGGTGCAGCGGACTGGACATCGAGTGCAGGAACCCGCTCGTGAGCATCCGCCACGGCTCGGACGTCGTGGTCACGGGCGCGTAGGCGAACAGCTGCAGCACGCTCACCCCTGCCGCCCGGCCGAGCCACTGCAGCGCGTAGACCGCCACGTTGACAGCGATGAGCCACCAGGTGACGAGCATCGGGGAGCCGGACGCCGCCCGGCCGCCGAGGCTCGTGCGCACGTCCGGGCGCGAGCGCACGGACTCCTGCACGCAGTCGACGCAGTGCACGCCCACCGCCGCGGTGCGCTGGCACTGCGGGCACGTCGGACGCCCGCAGCGCTGGCACGTCACGTACGCCGGACGGTCGGGATGGCGCGGGCACACCGGGATCTCTCCCCCGGTGGACGCGCCGTACTGCGGTCGCTCGCCGCTCACTGGGACTCCTCCTGGGCCGGTCCGCGGCCCGGCTCGCTGGACGGGGTGGATGTCGACGGGAACGGCGCAGGCCCGCCCGGATCGCTCCGGACGGGCCTGCGCCGCTCGTCCCCGTCCCGGCGGCGCCGGAACGGGGAAATTGCTCGGATCTAGAGCTGCTCGACGTCGATCGAGGTGATCACGCAGTCCTCGACCGGGCGGTCCATGCCGCCGGTGGGGACGGTGTTGAGCTCGTCGACGACCTTCCGGGACGCGTCGTCGGCCACCTCGCCGAAGATCGTGTGCTTGCCCTGCAGCCAGGTGGTGGGCGCGGTGGTGATGAAGAACTGGGAGCCGTTGGTGCCCTTGCCGTTGCGCTTGCCGGCGTTGGCCATCGCCAGGACGTAGGGCCGGGAGAAGTCGAGCTCGGGGTGGATCTCGTCGTCGAACTCGTAGCCCGGCCCGCCGATGCCCTGGCCCAGGGGGTCCCCGCCCTGGATCATGAAGTCGCGGATGATGCGGTGGAAGACCACGTCCTGGTAGAGGGGCCCGCTCTGCTTCTCGCCGGTGCGCGGGTCGCTCCACTCCTGCGTGCCGTCCGAGAGACCGATGAAGTTCTTGACGGTCTTCGGGGCGTGGTTGCCGAACAGGTTCACGACGATGTCGCCGTGGTTCGTGTGGATGGTCGCCTTGGCGGTGGGAATGGCAGAAGTCATGCGCCCATTCTTGCACGGTGCCCCGGGACCCCCCGGGGCGGCGTCACGGTGTTCAGCGCACAGTGAAAAGCCCCGGCATCGAGCGGCGCACCCTCCTGCCGGGACGGCTCTGCCCGTATGCTGACACTGGATTGTCACGACCCGAGGAGGGATGGATTCATGAGCTTCAAGAAGTCCAAGAGCGAGAAGAAGGCCGTCGCGGCGCAGAAGGCCACGGAGAGCAAGGTGCTCGACGCCGGCAAGTGGGCGTCCAAGGAGATCGGTGAACTCGCGCCCCGGCTCCAGCACAGTGTCGAGGCGGGCGCCGCGGCTCTCGCCGGGGGCGTGGCGACCGCCGGCCCGAAGGTCCAGGAGGGGCTCGGCCGCGCCCACGAGCTCTCCGACTCCGCGAAGCTCAAGGCCGCCGCGGTGACCGCCCCGGTCGCGGCGAAGGCCGCCAAGTCCGCGGGCCCCGTGGCCGCGAAGGCCGCCGACCGCGCCTCCGAGGGGCGCGCCGCCGTGCAGGCGAAGTACGCCGGTGCCGCCGCGCTGCTCGCGGGCAAGTTCGCGGACGCGGACACCCCGGAGCAGCTCGAGGCCATCGTCGCGAAGCTCACCGGTGACAAGAAGGCCGTGGCCAACGCCAAGAAGGCCGCCGCGAAGGTCGCCAAGGACTACGCCAAGCAGCAGAAGAAGGCGGAGAAGTCCCACAAGGGCCTGCTCCTGCTGGGCCTGCTCGTGGCCGGCGGGGTGGCCGGCGTCGCCGCCTGGAAGGCGTCGCGCCCGGTCGAGGATCCCTGGAAGACCCCCGCGGCCACGTCGCCGCGCGTGACCGCGTCCCCCGTGGCCCAGCAGTCCACCGTGGCCGCCGGCACCGGCGTGCAGGTCGACGACGTCAAGGACGCGACCACCCCGGCCGGTCAGTCCGGCGGGGTCTCGGAGGCCGCCGCCGAGGTCAAGGACAACGCCAAGTCCGTCGGCGACGACGCCAAGACCACGATCCACGAGGTCAAGGAGCAGATCCAGGGCAAGAAGGACGAGAACGAGGCCTGAGCCCCGCCCGTCCGACCAGAGGCCCCCGCTCCCGCACGGGAGCGGGGGCCTCTGCCGTCCCGGGCGCCGTCGCCCGGGCGCCGTCGCCCGGGCGCCGCTGCCCGGGTGCCGCGGTGCGGAATCCGCGGCCCGGTCCCCGCTGCCCGGGCACTGCCGCCCGGGTGCCGCGGCGCGGAATCCGCGGCCCGCCTCCCGGGTGCCGCCGTGCGGGACCCGGGGAGCGGGGGCGTGGGTCAGCCCTGGAACCAGACGATGACGTCCTGGAGGGTGTCCCACGCCTGGTAGAGGCCCAGCACGGTGAACAGCACCACGCACAGCCCGAGCATCACGTTCGTGAAGGCACGGTTGCGCCAGCGCTCGGGGGTGCGCCGGGTGTTCAGCAGCCAGATCAGGGTCAGGGCCAGGAACGGCATGAACAGGGCGCCGAGCACGCCGTAGAGCAGGATCAGGAACACCGGGCGGCCCAGCATGAACAGGAGCATGGGCGGGAACGTCAGCCACAGCAGGTAGAACCGGAAGTACTTGCCGCCGGTCACGGTGTCCGGGTGGCCGCTGTGCTTGCCGCGGATGTTGCCCCAGAAGTCGGCGAACATCAAGGAGACGCCGGACCACACGCCCACCAGCGAGGAGAAGGACGCCGCCCAGAACCCCACGAGGAACGCGGTGCCGATCACGTCGCCGTACCGGTCCTTGAGGATCTCGCCCAGCTCGAGCAGGCCCTCGTCACCGGCGCTGATCGCGTAGCCCGCGGAGTAGAGCACCTCGACGCCCACGATGAGCATCGCGACCACGAAGATGCCGGTGACGGTGTAGGCGGCCGCGTTGTCCAGCTGCATCACGCGCATCCAGCGCGGCCGGTACCAGCCCTTCTCCCGGAGCCAGTAGCCGTACGCGGCGAGGGTGATGGTGCCGCCGATGCCGCCGGCCAGGGCGAGGGTGTAGACGAGACCGCCCTCCGGGATGACCGGCACGAAGCCGGCGATCATGTCGGGGATGTTCGGCACGGCGATGACCGCCAGCCCCACCACCACGATGAACATGATGCCCACCATGAGTGCCGCGAGCCGCTCCACGAGGGCGTAGCGGCCGAACCAGACCATCGAGAAGCCGAGCAGGCCCATGACGATCGCCCATGCCCACAGGGGCAGGACGGGGAACAGCGCCGCGAGCGGCAGCGCCGCCGAGGACATGGCGGTCGCGCCGTAGACGAACCCCCAGATCAGGATGTAGGGACCGAAGTAGACGGTGGTCCACCGGCCCAGGGATCGCCAGCCCTCGAAGATCGTGCGCCCCGTGGCCAGGGAGTACCGGCCGGCGCCCTCGACGAGGATGATCTTCAGGACGGTGCCGAGCACCACGGCCCAGAGCAGGCCGTAGCCGAACCGGGAGCCGGCGGTGAGCGTGGCCACGAGGTCCGCGGCACCGACGCCCGTGGCCGCGACCACGAGGCCGGGACCCACGACCTTCCAGCCGCTGACCCGCTCGAGCGGTTCGCCGGGGTCGATGCCCGGCAGGGGGGTGAGCGCCTTGTCGGCGAAGTCGTCTCGGGGCATGAGTTCTCCTGGGCTCCGGACCACTCACCTGGGCACCGCCGGTGAGCTCGCCGGGAAAAGGGTCGGGGACGCGCCCAGTCTGCCACGAGATCCCCGTCCCACGTGCGACGGGTCCGGTCGGGCAGACGCCGGGCAGGACCGCCGGGCCAACGGGTCCGGAGACGACAGGATCCCGACCGAGCGGGTGCTCGACCGGGATCCGGTGTGGTGGAGGCGAGGGGACTCGAACCCCTAACCCTCTGCTTGCAAAGCAGATGCGCTACCAGTTGCGCCACGCCCCCGCGGTGTGCGGGCTACTCGACCTCGTCGGTGGCGTCCGCCCAGGCGGACCTGTCGGCGTCGGCCTCACGCACCTTGGTGAGCACCGCGACCGACGCCCCGACCAGGGCGAGGACCGCGGCCATTTTCCTGTTCACGCCTGCCTCCTGACCTGCGGAAAAGGGTAACCGTGGGCGTACCAGGAATTGAACCTGGGACCTCTTCGTTATCAGCGAAGCGCTCTAACCGTCTGAGCTATACGCCCTCCACGGCCCTTGCGGACCGAGAAGAAACGATACCGGAGTTGCCGACCCGTGCCAAATCACCCGGCGGGGCGGCTCCCCGGCGACCGTGCCGGGTCAGTCGTCGGTGAGGGTGAGGCCGATCCCGCCCACGAGGGCCGCCGCGATGTTGTACAGCAGCGCCGCGAGCACCGAGAGGGCGGTCAGCAGGATGACGTTGACCACGGAGACGATGGTCGCGAAGATCGCGACCTGGCCCAGGGACAGGAAGTCCTTGACGTTCAGGGCCCCGCCGGCGCCGCCCAGCATCCCGAGCAGCTCGTTGATGCCGTCGAACAGGCCGGTGAGGTCCAGGACGATCCACAGCACCACCGCGGCGACCACGGTGATGATCCCCAGCGCGACGGAGAGCAGGAACGCGAGCTTGAGCACCGACCAGGTGTCCACCTTCGAGACCACGAGCCGGGCACGGCGCACCCGGGGACGCGGGGCCGGACGGACCAGCCCCTTCGTGGAGCTCGCGGGGCGGGAGCTCTTGGCCGGGGCGGAGCCGGACCGGGCGGCACCGGACGTCCCGGACCTGCCGGCAGCCGACTTGCCGGCACCGGAGGGGGTGGAGCCGGATCCGGACGTGGCGGACTTCGGTGCGGGCCGGGCGCTCGTCGAGGGTCTCGGCGTCCCGGACGTCGCCCCGGTCCCCGTCCGCGGTGCGGACGCGAGGGGGGAGCGTCCGGACTTGCCGGCGGCGTTGGAGCCGGAACTCGAGCTCATGCGTTACCTCCGTAGTTGTTCGGGTCCAACGCTACTTCATCGTTCCCCGTGTCCCCGGAACCGGGGACGGACTCGACCTCGTCCTCCGCCCCCTCGGGGAGGACGTCGGCCGTCTCCATCGTCTCGTCGAGCTGGACGTCCACCTCGGCCACGGCCTCGGCGTCGACCTCCTCGGCGATCTCCCGGTCCGCGTTGCGGGCCACCCCGGTGATCGCGTCCCCCTGCGCGGGCTTCGCGAAGATCACGCCCATCGTGTCCCGCCCCTTCGCCGGGACCTCGGAGGCACCGGTGCGCACGACCTTGCCGGACTCCATGACCACGAGGACCTCGTCCTCCTCGCCCACGATGATCCCGCCGACCAGCCGGCCGCGCTGCTCCGCGAGCTTGGCGACCTTGATGCCGATGCCGCCGCGGCCCTGCACGCGGTACTCCTCCACCTTGGTGCGCTTGGCGTAGCCGCCCTCGGTGACCACGAAGACGTAGGCGTCGTCGGTGACCACGTTGGCGGAGAGCAGCTCGTCCCCGTCGCGGAACTTCATGCCCGTGACCCCGGAGGTCGCCCGCCCCATGGGGCGCAGCACCTCGTCGCTCGCGGTGAAGCGCAGGGACATGCCGTTGCGGGAGACCAGGAGCAGGTCGTCCTCCGCGGAGGCCAGCTGGGCCGAGACGAGCTCGTCGTCGTCGCGCAGGTTGATGGCGATCACCCCGGCCGTGCGGTTGGTGTCGTAGTCCATCAGCCGGGACTTCTTCACGAGGCCGCGGCGGGTGGCGAGCACCAGGTACGGTGCGTCGCTGTAGGAGCGCAGCTCCATGACCTGCGCGATCCGCTCCCCCGGCTGGAAGGCCATCAGGTTCGCCACGTGCTGGCCCTTGGAGTCCCGGCCCGCCTCGAGCAGCTCGTACGCCTTGGTGCGGTACACCCGGCCCAGGTTCGTGAAGAAGAGGATCCAGTTGTGGGTGGTGGTGACGAAGAAGTGCTCGACGACGTCGTCCCCGCGCAGCTGCGCGCCCTTGACGCCCTTGCCGCCGCGCCGCTGGGAGCGGTACTGGTCGGAGCGGGTGCGCTTGACGTATCCGCCGCGGGTGATGGTCACGACCATCTCCTCCTCGGGTATCAGGTCCTCCATCGACATGTCGCCGTCGTAGCCGTACATGATCTCGGAGCGGCGGTCGTCGCCGAAGCGGGTCACGATCTCGTCCAGCTCGGAGGAGATGATGCCGCGCTGGCGCTCCTCCGAGGCGATGATCTCGGTGTACTCGGCGATGAGCCGCTCGAGCTCCGCGTGCCGGTCCTGGATCTTCTGCCGCTCGAGGGCCGCCAGCCGGCGCAGCTGCATGTTGAGGATGGCCTGCGCCTGGTCCTCGTCGATCTGCAGCAGCTCCATGAGCCCGGTGCGGGCGTCGTCGGCCGTCGGGGAGCGGCGGATCAGCGCGATGACCTCGTCCAGGGCGTCCAGGGCCTTGAGCAGGCCCCGCAGGATGTGGGCCTCGGCCTCGGCCTGCCGCAGCCGGTACCGGGTCCGCCGGACGATGACGTCCATCTGGTGGGTGACCCAGTGCCGGATGAACGCGTCGAGGCTCAGGGTGCGCGGCACCCCGTCCACGAGCGCGAGCATGTTCGCGGAGAAGTTGTCCTGCAGCTGCGTGTGCTTGTAGAGGTTGTTGAGCACCACCTTGGCCACGGCGTCGCGCTTGAGCACGATCACCAGGCGCTGACCGGTGCGCCCGGACGTCTCGTCGCGGATGTCCGCGATGCCGGTGATCCGGCCGTCCTTGACGAGGTCCGCGATCTTCATCGCCAGGTTGTCCGGGTTCGCCTGGTAGGGCAGCTCCGTGACCACCAGGCAGGTGCGGTTGTGGATCTCCTCGACGCTGACCACCGCGCGCATCGCGATCGAGCCGCGCCCGGTGCGGTAGGCGTCCTCGATGCCCTTGTGGCCGAGGATCTGCGCGCCGGTCGGGAAGTCCGGGCCCTTGATCCGCTGCAGGAGCTCCTCGAGCAGCTCCTCGTTGGAGACCTCCGGGTGCTGGAGGTACCACTGCACCCCGTCGGCGACCTCGCGCAGGTTGTGCGGCGGGATGTTCGTCGCCATGCCCACCGCGATGCCGGAGGAGCCGTTGACCAGGAGGTTGGGGAACCGGGACGGCAGCACGACCGGCTCCTGGTTCTTGCCGTCGTAGTTGTCCTGGAAGTCGACGGTCTCCTCGTGGATGTCCCGGACCATCTCCATGGCGACGGGGGCCATCTTCGTCTCGGTGTACCGCGGCGCCGCCGCGCCGTCGTTGCCCGGCGAGCCGAAGTTGCCCTGGCCCAGGGCGAGCGGGTAGCGCATCACCCAGCCCTGGATCAGGCGCACGAGGGCGTCGTAGATCGCGGAGTCGCCGTGCGGGTGGTACTGGCCCATGACCTCGCCCACCACGCGGGCGCACTTGTTGAAGGAGCGGTCCGGGCGGTAGCCGCCGTCGTACATCGCGTAGAGCACCCGGCGGTGGACCGGCTTGAGCCCGTCCCGGACGTCCGGCAGGGCGCGCCCCACGATGACGGCCATGGCGTAGTCGAGGTAGGACCGCTGCATCTCCGTCTGCAGGTCCACCTGCTCCACGCGGTCGGTCAGCACGGGGGTGTTCTCGAGGTCGCCGCCGAGGCCTGCGTCCTCGGGGCTCTGTCCGTCCTGGGTCTCGTCACTCATGCGGTCTTTCCGTTCTGTCTGCTGGTCCTCGGTGCCCTGCGCCGGTCCCGCTCCCGGTCAATGCATTCCGGGTGGGACATATGTCGCGGATCAGATGTCGAGGAACCGGATGTCCTTGGCGTTCTGCTGGATGAACTCGCGGCGGGACTCGACGTCCTCGCCCATGAGCACGGAGAAGATCTGGTCCGCGGCGGCCGCGTCCTCCATGGTCACCTGCAGCAGCGTGCGGTGGTCGGGGTCCATCGTGGTGTCCCACAGCTCGGTGTAGTCCATCTCGCCGAGGCCCTTGTAGCGCTGGATCCCGTTCTCCTTGGGGATGCGCTGGTTGTTGGCGAGCCCGCGCGCCAGCGCCTCGTCCCGCTCGGCGTCCGTGTAGACGTAGTCGTGCGGGGCGTTGGACCACTTGATCCGGTACAGCGGCGGCTGGGCCAGGTAGACGAAGCCGTGCTCGATGAGCGGGCGCATGAACCGGAACAGCAGCGTCAGCAGCAGGGTGGTGATGTGCTGGCCGTCCACGTCCGCGTCGGCCATCAGCACGATCTTGTGGTAGCGGGCCTTCTCGATGTCGAAGTCGTCGCCGATGCCGGCGCCGAACGCCGTGATCATCGACTGGACCTCGGCGTTGGACAGCGCCCGGTCCAGCCGCGCGCGCTCCACGTTGAGGATCTTGCCGCGCAGCGGCAGGATCGCCTGGTGCGCGGGGTCGCGGCCCTGCACCGCGGAGCCGCCGGCGGAGTCGCCCTCCACGATGTAGATCTCCGACAGGGACGGGTCCTTGGACGAGCAGTCCTTGAGCTTGCCCGGCATCCCGCCCGACTCGAGCAGGCCCTTGCGGCGGGTGGTCTCCCGCGCCTTGCGCGCCGCCAGCCGGGCCTGGGAGGCGTTGATGGCCTTGCGGATGATCTCGCGCGCGGCGGCGGGGTTGCGCTCGAGCCAGTCGCCGAACCGGTTGTTCACCTCGCGCTGGACGAACGTCTTCGCCTCGGAGTTGCCGAGCTTGGTCTTCGTCTGGCCCTCGAACTGGGGCTCGGCGAGCTTGATCGAGATGACGGCCGTGAGGCCCTCGCGGACGTCGTCGCCCGTGAGGTTCTCGTCCTTGTCCCGGAGCAGCTTGTTCTCCCGGGCGTAGCGGTTCACGAGGGAGGTCATGGCGGAGCGGAAGCCCTCCTCGTGGGTGCCGCCCTCGTGGGTGTTGATGGTGTTCGCGTAGGTGTGCACCGACTCGGTGTAGGCGGTGGTCCACTGCATCGCCAGCTCGAGGGACATCTTCCGCTCCGTGTCCTCGGACTCGAGCGCGATGACGTCGTCGTGGACGAGGTCGGCCTTCTTGGCGGTGTTCAGGAACGTCACGTAGTCCAGCAGGCCGTGGTCGTACTTGTAGACGACCCGGCGGTGGCCGGAGCCGTCCTGGTCCTCGTGGTTGAGCCGTGCCACGTCGGTGCCGCCGTCGCGGCCCTCGACCGGCTCGGCGTCCGCGTGGGAGGCGGAGCGGTCCGAGGCGGAACCGGCGATCTCCTCCCCGGACTCCTCCGGGGCGCGCTCGTCCGTGAGGGTGATCCGCAGGCCCTTGTTCAGGAAGGCCATCTGCTGGAAGCGGGCCCGCAGCGTCTCGAAGTCGAAGTCGACGGTCTCGAAGATCTCGGGGTCCGGGTAGAAGACCTGGGTGGTGCCGGTCTCCGACGTCTCCTCCCCCTGGACGAGCTCGCCCTGGGGCCTGCCGCCGTCGGCGAAGACCATCCGCCACACGCGGCCCTGGCGCCGCACCTCGGTCTCCACGCGCCGGGACAGCGCGTTGACCACGGAGATGCCCACGCCGTGCAGCCCGCCGGACACGGCGTAGCCGCCGCCGCCGAACTTCCCGCCCGCGTGCAGGATGGTCATGACGACCTCGACGGTGGGTCGGCCCTCGGTGGGGTGGATGTCCACGGGGATGCCGCGGCCGTTGTCCACGACCTTCACGCCGCCGTCCGCCTGGAGGGTGATCTCGATGTGGTCGCAGTAGCCGGCCAGGGCCTCGTCGACCGAGTTGTCGACCACCTCGTACACGAGGTGGTGCAGCCCCCGCGGGCCGGTCGAGCCGATGTACATGCCGGGACGCTTGCGGACGGCCTCGAGACCTTCCAGGACGGTGATGTCACCGGCACCGTACTCGCGCTGCTGCGGATCCTCTGTTGCCACGGGTTCCTGGCTCCTCCTGTTGGGCACACCGGTCCCGCTCCGGACGGCACAGGAGAACGCCGATGAGACGCGCGGCGGCTCATCGGCTCGTGCAGGATCGGAACGGGTCGACGTCTCCGGGTGCCCGCGCCGCGGGCGTGGTTCCGCGAACGGCCGTGGGGGCCCGGTCCGTCGATTGCTGTCTGGTCTCGATTCTATCGGAAAACCTGGCCCCCGGGGGCTCCCAGACCCCTCTGAGCGGCCTGGAAAGGCCCTCAGGACCACTTTTCTCCCGCTCCGCGACCCCCGGGACGCCCCCGGGGTGCCGCAGCGCGCCACGAGGCCCCTCAGCGGCCCGGGGCGTCCGCCTCAGCCGTAGGTGTCCCGGGGGCCCCGGCCCTGCACCGAGCGGCGCCCCCGCTTCCAGCTCGGGGCCGCCGGGCCGAGGATCTCGATCCGGGTGACGATGCCCTCCCCCAGGTGCTCGTCGAACATCCGCAGCAGCTGGGGCACCATGAGCCGGAGGTTCGCGGCGTAGGCGGTCGAGTCGCACCGGACCCGCACCACGGTCTCGTCGAAGCTCTCCGGCCGGCAGTGCCCGGCGATGCCCGGGCCCACGAGCTCGTCCCAGCGGGAGAGCACCGAGCCCACGGCCACCGGCGCCTTCCAGCCGCGACCGGAGACGAGCCCGTCCAGGACCGAGCCGACGCCCCGGGGGTCGCGCGCGGAGCGCCCCGCCCCGGAGTACCCGCCGAGCGCCCGCGGGTCCACGTCGTTGCCCCGGCGGCCGAGCCGCTCGGCGGGGGACGCGGTGGCCGACTCCATGGCGGCCCCGAAGCCCTTCAGGTTGCGCCGCGCGGCCGCCCCGTACAGCCGGCCGTCCCCGCGGGCCTCCGCGGCACGGCGCATCCGGGTGAGCAGTGCCGCCGGGGCGTCGATCTCGTCCTCGATCCGCACGACCTCCGTCTCACGCACGTCAGGCCCGGGGACGGGCGGCCCCCCGGGCTCCCGGCCCCGGCGGGCGCCCTCCTCGCGCGGTGGCCGGGTCACGACGACGTCTCCTCCGGCGCCGGGGCGGCGACCTCGGGCGCCGGCTCGTCGTCCCGCACCGCTGTGCCGGGCCCCACCCGCACCACGTCGTGCGGGCCGGCGACGAGCTCGGGGGGCAGGTCCTCCTCGACGGCGGCGGTCACGAGCACCTGCTCGGCGGAGGCCACGATCGCGGCGAGCCGGCTGCGGCGGCGGGCGTCGAGCTCCGCGAACACGTCGTCCAGGACCAGGATGGGCGCCGCACCCTCCGTGGGGTCGTCGGCGAGGTGCACGTACCAGGAGCCGAGCCGCAGGGCGAGGGCGTAGGACCAGGTCTCGCCGTGCGAGGCGTAGCCCCGGGCCGGGGCCGCGCCGAGCAGCAGCTCGAGCTCGTCGCGGTGCGGGCCCACGAGGGTCAGCCCCCGCTCGAGCTCCCGCTGCTCCGAGGCCTCGCACGCGTCGAGGATCAGCTGGTGCAGGTCGGCCGGGCCGAACCCGCGCAGCCGCTCGGCGTCCCCGGCCGCGCTCTCGGGCAGCACCGAGGACACGTAGCGCAGGGTCGTCTCCTTGCTCCCGTCCGTGAGCTGGCCGTAGGCGGTCGCGACCTGGGGCGCCAGGGCGTCGATGAGCTGAAGTCGCGCGTGCAGGATGCCGGCCCCGGCACGGGCGAACTGGTCGTTCCACGCCGCCAGCGTGGAGCGGTGGGTGTCCGTGAACCGGCCGCTGCGGCGGGCGGACTTCAGCAGCGCGTTGCGCTGCTTGAGCACCTTCTCGTAGTCGGCCAGGGTGCCGGCGAGGACCGGGCGCATGGACTTCGCGAGGTCGTCCAGGAAGCGCCGGCGGTGGGAGGGATCGCCCTTCACGAGGGCGAGGTCCTCCGGGGAGAACAGCACGGTCCGCACGATGCCGAGCGCGTCCCGCGCCCGCACGGGGGAGGCCCGGTTGATGCGCACCCGGTTGGCGCGGCCGTCGTTGAGCTCGAGCTCCAGGACCGTCTGCTGCGGGCCCCGCCGCACCCTGACCCGGACGATCGCCCGCTCGGCGCCGAAGCGGATCAGCGGCCCGTCCGAGGACACCCGGTGGGAGGAGAGGCCCGCCGTGTAGTCCAGGGCCTCGACGATGTTCGTCTTGCCCACGCCGTTCGGCCCCAGGAACACGGTGGTCCCGGGGGCGAGACGTATGTCCAGGTGCGCATACGTCCGGTAGTCGAGCAGGGAGAGGTGGTCGACGAACACGCCGGGATCAGCAGCTTCCGGTTCCGGGCCGGGCGGTCATTGGCTGGGCAGCCGCACCGGCATCAGCAGGTACTTGTAGTCGTCCCGGTCCTCGCCCTCGGGCTCCGCCTGGGCGGAGAGCACGGCCGGCTTGGGCGGGGCCGTGAACGAGAACCGGACGTAGTCGGAGTCGAAGGCGTGCAGGCCCTCGGACAGGTACGTCGGGTTGAAGGCCACGGTGATGTCGTCGCCCGTCAGGTGGGCGTCGAGCATCTCGGAGGCCTGGGCGTCCTCGCCGGTGCCCGCGTCCAGGGCGACCTGTCCCTGCGTGAAGGCCAGGCGCACCGGGGTGTTGCGCTCGGCCACGAGGGAGACGCGGCGGACGGCCTCGACGAGTTCGGTGGTGCGCACCGCGGCCGTGATCGGGGTGTGCTCCGGGAACAGCGAACGGATCTTGGGGTACTCGCCGTCGATGAGCAGGCTCGTGGTCCGGCGGCCGCCGGACTCGAAGCCGACGAGCTCGGCGGAGTCGGACAGCGCGATGTTGATGTCCCCGGCCGGGCCGAGGGTCTTGGCGATGTCGTTGAGGGTGCGGGCCTTGATCAGGGCCGCCGTCGAGATGTCCTGGGCGCTGGGTCGCCAGGTGAGCTCCCGCATCGCGAGCCGGTACCGGTCGGTGGCGAGCAGCGTCATCTTCTCGCCCTCGATCTCCACCCGGACCCCGGTGAGGATGGGCAGGGTGTCGTCCTTGCTCGCGGCGATGTTGACCTGGGCCACGGCGTGGGCGAACTCGTCGCCGGAGACCACCCCGGAGACGTCCGGCAGCGCGGGCAGCTCGGGGTAGTCGGCGACCGGCATGGCCGCGAGGTTGAACCGCGAGGACCGGCAGGTCAGGGTCACCTTGCCCTCGTCGGCGTGCACCTCGACCGGGGCGGACGGCAGCGAGCGGCAGATGTCCGCGAGCAGCCGGCCCGAGACCAGGGTGGTGCCTTCCTCCTGGACGTCGGCGCTGATCGACAGGCGGGCGGAGATCTCGTAGTCGAAGCTCGCGATGGACAGCGCCCCGCCCTCCGCGCGGATGAGCAGACCGGACAGCACGGGCACCGGGGGCCGGGGGGAGAGGGACCTCGCGGTCCAGGTGACGGCCTCGGCGAGAACATCGCGTTCGACGGAGAACTTCACGAGAGGTTGCTGCCTTTCAGTCTGGGCCAGGACGGCGGAGCCACGGTCCCGGGCGGAACCGGGGCCGGCTGCGCCGCGAGGTGCAGCGGTGCGGACGGGGTCTTCGCCCTCTGCATCGTATCGGTCCGTTTCACGGGACGGCCATTCGGCCGTCCCGTGGCGAGAGTTCCTGTGATTCGGAGGGCCCGGCCGGGGTCGGAGGAACAGGATTCTTGTTGTTTGGCCAGATCTCTCTTTAAGGACAGGAGTGTTAATAACCGCTGTGGAATCTGTGGATAACTGCCTCCCGGCCAGTCGCCGGGCGGTTCGGGCCTGTTGAGTTCCTGTGATTCGCGGTCCACCGGAACAGCCTCCGCCGGTGGACGGATTCCGCGTGGTTCCGCGGGTTCCACAGCCTGCCGCCGAGTTGTGCCGAGGTTCTCCACCGGTGGAGCCGGGTATTCCACAATTTTATCCACAGGTGTGGGTTCTGTCCTGTGCACAGGCGCTCCACAAGGCCGGATCTCCTGTGCAGAAGGGTGCCGCGGAGCCCGGGATCCCGCGGGCGGAGCCTGTGGACGAATGACAAAAAGGCCCGGCGGATTTCCGCCGGGCCCTGCGCAGGACGTCGTCCCGGGTCTCAGCCCTCCCGCTGCTGCTGCTTGATCCGGTTGGTCAGCTCGGTGACCTGGTTGAAGATCTGCCGGCGCTCGGCCATCAGGGTGCGGATCTTGCGGTCCGCGTGCATCACCGTGGTGTGGTCGCGGCCGCCGAGCTCCTGGCCGATCTTGGGCAGCGACATGTCGGTCAGCTCGCGCAGCAGGTACATCGCGATCTGCCGGGCCGTGACCAGGGTGCGGGTGCGGGACTTGCTCTTGAGCTCCTCGAGCGTGATGTCGAAGTAGACCGCGGTCTGGGCCAGGATCGAGGCGGCGGTGATCTCCTGCGCCCCGTCGTCCGTGATCAGGTCCTTGAGCACCAGCTCCGCCAGGGGCAGGTCCACGGCCTGCTTGTTCAGGGAGGCGAACGCGGTGACCCGGATCAGCGCGCCCTCGAGCTCGCGGATGTTGGTGGAGATGTGGGAGGCGATGTACTCCAGCACGTCGTCGGGGGCGTCCATGCCCTCGCTGGTGGCCTTCTTCCGCAGGATCGCGATGCGGGTCTCCAGCTCCGGCGGCTGCACGTCGGTGATCAGGCCCCACTCGAAGCGCGAGCGCATGCGCTCGGCGAAGCCCGTGAGCTGCTTGGGCGGCATGTCGGAGGTGATCACGATCTGCTTCTCGTGGTTGTGCAGCGCGTTGAAGGTGTGGAAGAACTCCTCCTGCGTGTGCTCCTTGCCCGCGAGGAACTGGATGTCGTCGATCAGCAGCATGTCCACGTTGCGGTAGATCTCCTTGAAGGAGGAGCCCTCGTCGTCGCGGATCGAGTTGATGAAGTCGTTGGTGAACTCCTCGGAGTTCACGTAGCGCACCCGCACCTGGGGGTAGAGGCGCTTGGCGTAGTGGCCGATCGCGTGCAGCAGGTGCGTCTTGCCGAGTCCGGACTCCCCGTAGATGAACAGGGGGTTGTAGGCCTTGGCCGGGGTCTCGGCCACCGCGAACGCGGCGGCGTGGGCGAACCGGTTGGACTGGCCGATCACGAAGGAGTCGAAGACGTACTTGGGGTTCAGCCGCGCGGAGCTGTCCCACTCCCCCACCACGGCGGGGGCCGTGCCGGTGTCGTGGACCGGGCGGCGGGGCGGTGCGGCCTGCGGGTCACGCGGCGGCGGCAGGGTCCGGTCGCCGGTGCCCAGGGCGCCCCGGGACTCCGGTTCCGCCGGCGGAACCGGCACGCCGGCGGGCTGCCGGTCGAGACCCGGCGCACGCCGGTCGACGCCCACCGCATCGGCGGTGTCGGCGTGGTCGACCCGTGCGGGCAGGTCGGTGCGGTTGCGCTCCGCCTCGAGCTCACTGATCGGGGGCAGAGCCGGTGCGGGCGCCGGGGCCCCGGTCTCCGGGGCGGGAGCGGTCTCGAGATCGGCGTCCACCACGAACGCCACGAGCGTCTCGGGGCTGAAGGCGCGGCCCACGGAGGACCGCAGCACGGAGGCCATCTGGTTCTGGAAGAACTCGCGGGTGAGCTCGTTGGGGACCGCGACGAGCAGCGTGGTGCCGATGAGACCCTGCGGCTGCGCCAGGGAGATGAACCCCCGGTAGCGCCCCGTGGTCATGGGGTCCTCGTACATGTACTGCACGCATTCCGCCCACTGCGCACTCAGCGCCTGATTGTCCTGCGTGCCCACACGTACTCCTGCTGTCGTCGAGATGTCGTCGGGATGACGAGGCGGTGGACGGATCGTCCCGGCCCCGCGGCGGGGATCTTGTCCACAGCGTTGTTCACAACGGTGGAAAAGCTGTCGGGGGCCAGCCGCGAGTGCCAGCCTAGAACATGCGCCGAACCTGTTCATAGCTGTTTTCCAGGGCCTCCGGGAACTACAGACGTGTAGTTCGGGCCCGGATCCGCGCCGTTCCGCGGTGGGAGCCGAACGGGTTTTCCACAGGATGTGATGAAGATCCGTGCACAGCTGTGGGTAAGATGTGGACTGCACAGCGGCGCCGCGTTCCCCGGCACCGGCCCCGCACTCCACCCGCCCGGGATCCAGCACCCGGACCAGCACCCGATACCGCTCTCCCCCGGCCGCCCCGACCGCGGCGCCGGGGCCTGCGGCCACCCGCCGCCGATTTGACCGCCCCCTGACCGTTGTCTAGGGTGGAACAGTCTTTTGTGTCCACTGTCATGCCCATGCGCATGCTCGGACGCATCCACCAGCACCGCTGTGACCGTTCCCCCGTCCGCGCCGATCCGGTGCGGCGAGCACGTGGATCGGGCGCACACCCTGACGCCTTTGGAGTAACCAGTGAGCAAGCGGACTTTTCAGCCGAATAACCGCCGTCGCGCCAAGAAGCACGGCTTCCGTGCCCGCATGCGCACCCGTGCCGGCCGCGCCATCCTCGCCGCCCGCCGCAGCAAGGGCCGCACCGAGCTCTCCGCCTGAGCCGGTCCGTGTCGGCGCCGGCAGTCCCGACGACCGCCCCGCGACGGGCGGTCGTCGGCGTGCCGGAGCCGCCCGGGCCGCCGGTCGCGCAGGAGCGGGACCGTGCTGCCTGACCAGCACCGGATCCGGACCTCGGTCCAGTTCTCGGCCACCACGCGTTCCGGCGCCCGCAACGGGCGCCGGAACGTCGTCGTCTATGTGCGCCCCACCGGCGACGAGCAGCCGGCCCGCTTCGGGTTCGTCGTCTCGAAGGCCGTGGGCAACGCCGTGCGCCGCAACAAGGTGAAGCGACGCCTCCGGGAGCTCGCCCAGACCACGGTCAGGCAGTCCCCGTACGGTTACGACGTCGTGGTGCGCGCACTGCCGCCCGCCGCCGGCGCGGACTGGGCGGAACTGGCCGCCGACTACGCGAAGGCGTGGCGGACGGCGTCCTCGCGCGCCGGGCTCCCCGGGACCACGACGACCGCACGAGACCGACGACCCGCACGGGAGGAGCCGGAGTCATGAGCGAGCACGCTCACGCGCCCGAGGACCTCCTCGCGGCGGCTCCCCACGAGTTCGTCCGTCCGGCGTCGGCCTGGCAGGTCCTGTGGTTCCTGCCGCAGAACGCGCTCATCGCGGGTCTCAAGCTCTACCGGACCATCGTCTCCCCCCTGTACGGGGACGTCTGCCGGTACTTCCCCTCCTGCTCCGCCTACGCGCTCGAGGCCGTCACGGTGCACGGCGCCGTGCGCGGCCTGGGCCTGAGCGTCCGCCGGCTCCTCCGCTGCCACCCCTGGGCGGCGGGTGGGATCGACAGGGTCCCGGACGGCGGTCGGGTGTTCCCCGACCTCGCGTCCCGTCCCCGGATCGTCCTGCTGAACCATCCCACCCCTGCCGAGCGCCACCCGCACCACCCCGCCGGGGGCACCGGTCCCGCGGCCCAAGGAGAGCCTTCCCCATGAACCTGTTCGAAATGATCCTCTTCCCCTTCAGGTGGGTCGTCTCCGCCGTGCTGTGGGTGTTCCACGAGCTGCTCACGGCCGTCGGGATGGACCCCGCCGCGGGCATCACCTGGGTGCTGTGCATCGTGGGCCTGACCCTGGTCATGCGCACGCTGACCATCCCGCTGTTCCTCAAGCAGATCAAGTCCATGCGCGGCATGCAGGAGCTGCAGCCGGAAATGGCCAAGCTCCAGGCCAAGTACAAGGGCAAGAAGGACCAGCTGTCCCGGCAGGCCATGGCCCAGGAGCAGATGGAGCTCTACAAGAGCCACGGCTCGAACCCCTTCTCCGCCTGCCTGCCCATCCTCGTCCAGATGCCGATCTTCTTCGGCCTGTTCCAGGTCCTCAACGGCGTCCCGGGCTCCGCGGCGGCCGGCGAGGGCGTGCACGTCCTGAACGCGGCCACGGTCCAGTCCTTCAACGAGGCGACGTTCTTCGGGGCCCCGCTGTTCTCCACGCTGCTCAACCCGGGCGACGGCAACCACGTGGCCACGATCCTCCTCGCGGTCGTCATGATCATCGCGATGTCCGCCTCGCAGTTCTTCACGCAGAAGCAGCTGACGGCCAAGAACATGAGCGAGACCGCGAAGGCCTCCCCCATGTACCGCCAGCAGCAGATGATGCTGTACCTGTTCCCCCTGGTCTTCGCGATCGGCGGCATCAACTTCCCCATCGGCGTGCTCATCTACTGGACCGTCTCCAACGTCTGGTCCATGGGCCAGCAGTGGTGGGTCATCCGCAACAACCCCACCCCCGGCTCGCAGGCGGAGCAGGAGCTCAACGAGCGCCGCGCCGCCAAGGGCCTTCCCCCGGTCGGCAAGACCCAGGAGGAGCACGAGGCGGAGATCGAGGAGCAGCGGGCGCGGGCCGCCGCCGGGCAGCGCCAGCAGCCGGTCGGCAAGAAGCGCCAGAGGCAGCAGGCGAAGCGGAAACAGGCGAGATGACCCCGGCCGATCCATCCGGCCCGACCCCCTCCCCGCGCGGGGCCGGCGTGCCCGGCCCCGCGCTCCCACGGCCCCAGGAGACGACATGACCGACATCCGGCAGACCACCGAGGACGCCGAGCACGGACGGCACCCCGTGCCGGACGACGACGCCGGGCACGGCGCACGGACCGCGACGGACGCGGCGCCGCCCACGGAGGAGCACGGTGCCCCGGCACCCGAGCAGGAGCCGGGCGGTGACCGTGCGGCCGAGGACGGCGGCGGGACCGACCCGCTCGAGGAGGAGGGCGAGATCGCCGCCGACTACCTCGAGGAGCTGCTGGACACCGCTGACCTCGACGGTGACATCGACATCGAGGTCCGGGACGGGCGCACCTATCTGTCGGTCGTGGCCGACGGGGACGACGCCGATGGTCTCTCGGTGCTGATCGGCGAGGACGGCGAGGTCCTCGAGGCCCTGCAGGAGCTGCTGCGGCTCTCCGTGCTCGCGGCCACCGAGCGCCGCTCGCGCCTGGTGCTGGACATCGGCGGCTACCGCGCGCGCCGGGCGGGCGAGCTCCAGGAGCTGGCCGTGGCCGCCGTGCGCGAGGCGCGGGAGACCGGGGAGCGCGTGCACCTCGACCCCCTGTCCGCGTACGAGCGCAAGATCGTGCACGACGTGGTGGCTGAGCAGGGCCTGATCAGCGAGTCCGAGGGCGAGGGAGCGGCACGGCACATCGTCGTGTCCGTTCCCCGGACCTGATGTCCGAGGAGCTGCGCCCCTCCCCCGCCCCGCAGGAGCCGCCCGTCCCCGACGAGCAGGAGCGGCGGGCCGCCGAGCAGCTGTTCGGCGATCGGCTTCCCCTGGCGGAGCGCTACGTGGCGCACCTGGCGTCCTCCGGGATCGTCCGGGGCCTCATCGGCCCGCGGGAGGTCCCGCGGCTGTGGAGCCGCCACGTGCTCAACTGCGCCGTCGTCGAGGAGCACATCGCGCGGGACGCCCGGGTGGCGGACGTCGGGTCGGGAGCCGGCCTGCCGGGTCTGTGCCTGGCCCTGGCCCGCCCCGACCTGCGGATCACGCTCATCGAGCCGCTCGAACGACGCGTGCAGTGGCTGGACGAGGTCGTCGCCGACCTCGGCCTGACCGGCGTCAGGGTGCTGCGCGCCCGCGCGGAGCAGGCCAGGGACGAGGTCGGCGAGGTGGACGTGGTCACCGCCCGGGCCGTGTCGGCGCTCGTGGGTCTCGTGGACATCACGCTGCCGCTGCTGCGGGGCACCGGAGAGCTCCTCGCCCTCAAGGGACGTTCCGCGGCCGACGAGGTCCGGAAGGCACAGAAGAAGCTCGACCGCCTCGGGGTCCGGTCCACCGAGATCCTCACGGCCGGACAGGACCTGCTCGCGGAACCGACCACCGTGGTGCGGGTCCGGCTGTGAGCCGGCGCCACCGCCCGGCCCGGCGTCGGCGGTAGGCTGGGAGGAGTGTGCCACGGGCTGGGCGCCGAGCGCGGCCCCGGGCCGACGGCGACCTGACCTGCGGCGTGGCCCCAGGCACCCCTCCTCCGCGGGGGGCGTGCTCCGACGGAACGAGTTCGAGACGAACCGGGAAGGTGCGCAGTCAGATGCCGATCGACGACGGCGCGGCAGGTCCGCGAGGCTTCGACGCCGATTTTCCCCCCGATCCGCTGGATCAATCGATCAAAGTTGTTCCTGATCGGGGTACTCGTGTTTCACGTGAAACGAACGGACAGCTGCCGACAATGACCACAACGATGGCGGAGGACACGCCGCTGGGGAGGAAGCTCGTGGAGGAGACCAGGCGACGCGCCAGGCTGAAGAAGGTCCAGCTGGAGAAGCCCGCCGCAACGCGGATCTTCACGATCAGCAACCAGAAGGGCGGCGTGGGCAAGACCAGTACGTCGGTCAACCTCGCCGTGGCCCTCGCGCGGCAGGGGCAGAACGTGCTGGTCATCGACAACGACCCGCAGGGGAACGCGTCGACGGCCCTGGGGGTGGAGCACAGCTCCGACGTGGACAGCACCTACGACGTGCTCATCGACGAGATGCCGATCGCCGACGTGGTCAAGCCCTCCGTCGAGGCGGAGAACCTGTGGGTGGTGCCGGCGACCATCGACCTGGCCGGCGCCGAGATCGAGCTGGTCTCCATGGTGGCGCGTGAGCACCGGCTCCGTCGCGCCCTCGAGGCCTACGCGCGCCGCCGGGAGGAGGACGGTCTCCCCCGGCTGGACTACGTCTTCATCGACTGCCCGCCCAGTCTCGGGCTGCTGACCCTCAACGCGTTCGTGGCCGCGACCGAGGTGCTGATCCCGATCCAGTGCGAGTACTACGCCCTCGAGGGCCTGAGCCAGCTGCTCAAGAACATCGAGATGATCCAGAAGCACCTCAACCCGGAGCTGGCGGTCTCCACCATCCTGCTCACCATGTACGACGGACGGACCAACCTCGCGTCGCAGGTGGCCGAGGAGGTGCGCAACCACTTCCCCTCGGAGGTCCTCGAGACCGTGATCCCCCGCTCCGTGCGGATCTCGGAGGCGCCCAGCTATCAGCAGAGCGTCATCAGCTACGATCCCAGCTCGACCGGCGCCCTGTCCTATCTGGAGGCGGCGGCGGAGATCGCGCTGCGCTCCCAGCGCTGAGCCCGAGTCCGGCCCACGACGTCCACGGCGCCCGCCTCCTGTCGGAGGCGGGCGCCGTGCCGCTCCGGTCGTCGGCTCCGTCCCTGGAGCGGAGCCGTGCACTCCCCCATCCGACGGGGCGGACGTCCTGGGGCCGGCCGTGGCCGTCGCACGAGTCGGCGCCTGGACGATGGTGCGAGCTGCACGCTGCCGCCGTCTCGCCACAGGACCGCCCGGTCGTGCCGCTCGTGGTGCCGAGTCGCGCGACGCGTATCCATGGGCTGCCCGGGCGGGCTGCCGCGTGGGCTTCCGTCCCCGCTTCGATCGACATTGCGTGTGCTGCTGTTTCACGTGAAACGATCGCCGGCTCCGCCGCGGGGGCACGTGCCCGTCCCAACTGCGGCCGGCGGAGGAGGTCGGCTGGTTTCACGTGAAACGGTACGTCTGGGCTCCGGCGGCACGCTTCGTCGACGCGGCTCGCGGTGGGGGGTCGAGAGTCCATGTCATCGGCGCCGTTCCACGTGAAACCGTGCCGTGTGGCCCACTGAGGGGTAAGGCCTGGATTTCGTCCGAGTAGATGGTCATCGCGGCGGGCAAGAATGACGATGACCTGTGTTTCACGTGAAACGCCCCATCCCTGATCCACGGTTCGCCTTCCTGGTACCTCGACGCCTCACGGCCCTGGAGTTTGGCTGTCTCGATGCCTCACTACGTCACTACCGCGCTGCCCGGATGCCGCACTGCCGGTGCCTCGAAGCCTCGAAGCCTCGAAGCCCCGAAGTGCCGATGCCCCGAAGCGCCAATGCCCCGAAGCCCCAATGCCTCGAAGCCCCAATGCCTCGAAGCTCCGAAGCTCCGAAGCCCCGAAGCCCCGAAGCCCGCTGTGCGGGTGGGCGGCCGCGCGAGGAATCCTGCGGGGCCCTGCTGACGATCACCATGGCACCGCCTCGCATGGCTCGGATCGAAGCTGTCCTGTCGAGGGACGCGTTCTGCGTCCAACAGACCGGCCACTCGGATGGTCCTCCCCCGCCCGAATCGGACCCTCGTCTCCCCCTGCTCCGCTAGAATTGTCCGGATTGCCGGGCGAAGGAGAGGAACACCGTGAGTGAACGACGACGTGGTCTGGGTCGAGGACTGGGGGCGCTGATCCCGAGCGCGCCGCCGGCGGAGGCCGCACCCGAGGCGACGACGACATCGCGCACGAAATCGCCGTCCGCTCCGGCTCCGGAGAAGACCGAGTCGGTCCCCGCAGCTCCCACGCCCTCTGCTCCGGACGCGAACCTGCAGGAAGCGCCGCGGAACGGCGGCACCACGGCCGAGGTTTCACGTGGAACGGAGGAGTCGGCATCCCGGGATCAGGACAAGTCGACCCTTGAGACTATCGATGAAGCCCATCCGACCACGGTCGCGCGTAGAAGTGCCGACACGCGCCAGGATGCCGATGACCCCGCGGAGAGCGCCGAGACTTCTCGATCCACGGAGGGAGCGTCGTTGCGATCGGAGCCGGCCGCTCGGACCAAGCGCCCCGGTTCTGGCACCCGCGGCAAGAACGTCAGTCCCGCGGCCCGGCAGAAAGCTTTGAAGGCACGGATGGACATGGGCGAGGCGCTGCGGAACACCACGCTCGTCAGCCGGCCGTCCGACATGTTCTTCCTCCCCTCCGCGACCCCGGACGACGAGGACGGAACGGCCGCCACGGCAGAGTCGACGGGCTCGGACGCGGACACCGGGTCCGATGTTTCACGTGGAACAGCGCAGCGGCGTGCGCAGTCCAGCGACGGTACGCCCGGGACACCGCACTCCACGAGAACTGCTGGGACGAAGGATGCCGGTGCGGAGTCCGCATCGGCGGCGGTTCCCTCCGCCGAGGCAGAGGAGTCCGACGGAGGGGCGGCGACGGCCTCGACCAGGGAACGGGACACCACTGGAACAACTCGGGAGGAACTCGGGTCCGCTGTGTGGGTGGACAGGGCCGCGGGGACCGGGGGAAAGGACGAATCCTCCGCCCCCCGTGTTTCACGTGAAACGACCTCGCGCGCGGCGCGTCAGGCATCCTCGCCCGTCTCCACGGAAGCGGAGAGTCCTGTCGGGGCGCGGAACGCGAGCGACGGCCCCAGAACGGACGATGAGGCTCCGGACCTGGCCGCCGTTCCCGGCGCCACGTTCGCCGAGATCCCCGTGTCCGCGATCCATCCCAATCGGAAGCAACCCCGGCAGGTCTTCGACGAGGAGGAGCTCGCCGAGCTGGCCTACTCGATCGGCGAGCTGGGCGTCCTGCAGCCCATCGTCGTCCGGGCGAGCCGCGAGGACGGTGAGCAGCACTACGAGCTCGTCATGGGCGAGCGCCGGTGGCGGGCCACGCAACGGGCGGGACTTGCCACCATTCCCGCCATCGTGAGGGAGACCTCCGACGACGACCTGCTCCGCGACGCGCTCCTGGAGAACCTGCACCGCAGTCAGCTGAACCCCCTGGAGGAGGCCGCGGCCTACCAGCAGCTGCTCGAGGAGTTCGGCACCACGCAGGAGGAGCTCTCCCGCCGGATCGGCCGCTCGCGGCCCCAAATCAGCAACACCATCCGCCTGCTCCGCCTGCCACCGCTCGTCCAGCGGCGGGTGGCCGCCGGCGTGCTCTCCTCGGGACACGCTCGTGCCCTGCTCTCCCTGCAGGACCCCGCGGAGATGGAGCGCCTCGCCCAGCGCATCGTCGCCGAAGGGCTCTCGGTGCGGGCCACGGAGGAAGCCGTGCAGCTGGCCGGCGCGGGGGAGCGCCCGGCTCCGCGCAAGGCGGTGCCGGCGGGACAGCACAAGGAACGGCTCGACTACATCGCGGAGGCCTTCGCCGACCGGCTGGACACGAGCGTGCGGATCGCCCTCGGAGCGCGGAAGGGCAAGATGACCATCGAGTTCGCCTCGGTGGAGGACCTCAACCGCATCATCGAGGTGCTCGACCCCGGCATGGATCGCCACTAGCCAGACGACCCGACGGGCGACGACGCCCCGGCGTTCCACGTGAAACATCTCCACTTGGAACGCCGGGGCGTCGTCGTCGGACACCGGCTTCAGGAGCAGCCCCCGTCGGCGGCCCGCCTCCTCAGCTACCGCGGGTCCCCGTCACCGCGGACCACTGCCGTCACCGATCTCCATCGCGGCGGATCTCCACCGTCGCTGGAATCAACCGCTGCGGCACTTCGTGGCCGTTGAGTCCTGCGGCCGTTGTCCTCAGCGGCCGTTGTACTCCGCGACGTCGTCGACGCTCATGGTGCCGGTGGGCACGTCGTCCTCCGCCAGCAGGAACATGCGCTGCAGGCCGAAGACGACCGCCTCGGCGAGGTGGTTGCGGTGCTCGGGATCCGCGAGGGCCGCACGGTCCATCGGACTCGAGAGGTAGCCCAGGTCAAGCCAGATCGTCGGTGCGTCGTGCTGCCGCAGGAGGTCCCACTGCCGGGCGTGGGTGCCGAGGTCGAGGGCCCCGGTCCGGGCCACCATCTCCTTGAGCACCAGCACCGCGGCCCGCTCGCCGATGGGGGAGTAGATCTCCGAGCGGTCCTGCTCGCCCCAGTAGTAGGAGGCGACGCCGCCGGCCGCGGGGGAGGAGTTCCAGTCGCAGTGCAGCGTGACCACCACGGTGTCCGAGCGCTCCTCGGTCACCAGTTCCTGCACAGAGCCGACGGTGTGCACCGGTTCACCGCGGCGGTCGCGGAGGTCCTGGGCGGGGGAGAGGATCGCCGGCTCGGCGCCGATCTCGTGCAGCAGCTCGAAGGCCCGGAGCGCGACGTCCTCGGTGATGGCGTCCGCGCGGTCGCGGAAGTCCGGTGCGGCGGCGGCAGGCGGCTGCTGCCCCGCACCCCCGGACGGGACGAGCACCACGGAGCGGCCCCGCAGCGCCGACGTGGCGCGCTCGAGGCGGTGGTACTCGCGCAGCGAGAAGGCCTTCGAGGAGGTGATGTTCTTGTTGATGCGGGCGAGGGCGGCAATGGTCTCGCGGTCCACCACCCCGGTGCTCGGGAGGCCGAGGCTCTGTTGGAGCTCCTTCACGGCGTGGTGCGTGCTGCTGCCGAAGACGCCGTTGAGGTGCCCGTAGTAGAAGCCCAACCGGGAAAGGTTGTGCTGGAGCATGCTGACGTCGTCGCCGCGCAGCGGGCGGTCGTCGTCGAGGTAGAGAGGGCGGTCTCCGAGGGCGTACTGGGCCTCGTTGAGGCACCGGTCCGTCTCGGGGCCCACCAGGCCGTCCACGATGAGCCCCCGCTCCTGCTGGAAGGCACGCACGGCCGCGTCCACGTGGTCGTCGAAGTAGGACGGGTTGTTGACGTCCTGCGGCGCGAGATAGGCCACGGTCACGCCGGCCCGCAGCAGGCGTTCCCGCAGGCTCACCACCCGCCGGCTCGTCATGGTCCGGCGGAGCATCGGTTCGGTGTCGTCGTTGTTCACGGGTGTCCCACGGGTCGTCGGGCGGTCGGCACGGTCTGGCGGACAGCGCTTCGTCCGCCCCTCCCGCTCAGGGGAGGGACGGACGAGGCCGGGGTGCCGAGGATGGCGGTGGAGGAGGTCAGTTCCCGGCGCCGAGGTAGTCGGCGAACTCCTTCTCGAGGGCGCTCTTCGGCTTCGCGCCGATGGCCTTCTTCACGACCTCGCCGCCGGAGAAGAGGTAGATGGCCGGGATCGAGGTGATGCCGTACTGGGAGGCCACGGCGGGATTCTCGTCGACGTTGAGCTTGACGACCTCGATGGCTTCCGCGTGCTCGGCCGCGATGGCGTCGAGCACCGGGCCGACCATGCGGCAGGGGCCGCACCACTCGGCCCAGAAGTCGACGATGACGGGCTTGTCCGACTCGAGGACCTCGGTGCGGAAGTCCGCGTCGGTGACGTTCTTGGCGGCGCTCATGGTTCTCCTTGTCCGGGCGGCGGGCTCGCGGTCGGCGAGCACGGGCCGCTCTGGGATAGATGTGGGTGGGGCGGATCTGTTCCGATTATGACCCATGCCGGCCGGGGCGCCGGTGGGCGTCCCGGCCGGTCGAGCTCAGCTGTGCAGCACCGAGCGGTCGTGCAGGGCGGCGAGGTAGTGCTCCGCGTCCACGGCGGCGACGCACCCGGAGCCCGCTGCCGTGATCGCCTGGCGGTAGGTGCCGTCCACCACGTCGCCCGCGGCGAAGACCCCGGCGAGGCTCGTGGTGGAGCTGCGGCCGTCCACCGCGATGGTGCCGTCCACGGTGAGCTCCAGCTGGTCCTTGACCAGACCGGTGCGCGGGTCGGAGCCGATGGCCACGAACAGCCCGGTCACCGGCAGCTCCGAGGTCTGCCGGGACTCCGTGTCGCGGACGGTGACGGAGCGGACCTTGTCCTCGCCGTTGATGCCCACGACCTCGGCGTTCCAGAGGACCTCGATCTTGGGGTCGTCGAAGGCGCGCTGCTGCATGATCTCGGAGGCGCGGAAGCTGTCGCGCCGGTGGATGATGGTGACCTTGGAGGCGAAGCGGGAGAGGAACGTGGCCTCCTCGAGGGCGGAGTCGCCGCCGCCCACCACGGCGATGTGCTGCTCCTTGAAGAAGAAGCCGTCGCAGGTGGCGCACCAGCTCACCCCGTGGCCGGAGAGCCGCTTCTCGTCCGGCAGACCGAGCTCACGGTAGGCGGAGCCGGTCGCCAGGATCACGGCGTGGGCGCGGTGCACCGATCCGTCCTCGAGGGTCACGGTCTTGACCTCGCCCTCGAGCTCGAGGGCCACGACGTCCTCGTAGCGGATGTCGGCGCCGAAGCGCTCGGCCTGCTGCTGCATGTTGGACATCAGCTCCGGGCCCTGGATGCCGTTCACGAAGCCCGGGTAGTTCTCGACCTCGGTGGTGTTCATCAGCTCGCCGCCCGCGGTGACGGAGCCGGCGAACACGATCGGGTGGAGGTTGGCGCGGGCCGCGTAGACGGCGGCGGTGTACCCGGCAGGGCCGGATCCCACGATGATCACCTCGTGGACGGTCTCGTCGTCCGCGCCGGTCGCCGGCCCGCCGGTCGAGGGGGCGAGGTTCAGGGCGTTGATCACGGGACCGAAGTCGGGGCTCACTGTTCTGCAGACCTTCCGTACAGGGAGCGGCCGGGCACGCCGACCGCAGGGACCACTGGCACAACGGGGTGCGCTCGGCGGATATTCCGGTGCCGGGCCCGTCCTGCCGGGCCCGGCGGGGGAGGGGAGGGCTCAGTCGAGCTGGATCTCGCCCACCCGGAGGCCGTAGTCGAACCCGGCGATGGGGTTCGTCAGCTGCGGCAGCTGCGTCCAGTTCACGATCACGTACGCGTGCTCCCCGTCCCGTGCCGGCGCGGAGAGCGGAACGGTGATCTCCGGGCCCGTGAAGGAGCCGGAGGCCACCTGCTCGGCGCCCTCCAGGGTCGGGGCGTCGTTGACGTAGACGTCGAACATCCCCCCGGAGCCGGCCGACTGGCTGAGCCGCACCGTCTCCACGGGTGCGGGCTCCTCGAGCTGGACGGCCAGGCCCACGCTCGGCGTCCGGTTGCCGAAGTTCTGGTCGGAGAACCCGTAGCTGATCCAGAAGGTGGAGGGATTGCCGTCCACGACCTGGTCCAGCTGGGCGTCCTGATCGGCCATGAAGCCCGGATCGCCGGGCACCAACCGGCTGACGGAGCTCGCCTCCGGCTCGGCGGCCGGGGCCTCCGGCTCGGGGCTCGGCGGGGCCGGCTCCGCCGCGGCCGGCTCCTCCACGGGCGCGCTCACGGCGGGCTCCGGGGCCTGCGCCCCGGCGAAGAGCCCGCCCAGCCGGTCGAAGCTGAAGACCACGGCGCCGATCAGCAGGGCCAGCAGCAGGACCAGGAGCAGCAGCAGGCCGCTGCCGCCCTTCCGGGTCCGCGGCGCGCTCTCCCGCTCCCGCGGCGGCGCGGCCGCGGCGGCGCGCTCCGGGCGACCGGCCGTGTCCGGCTCCCGGACCGCGGAGGTCCCGTGGGCCGGGTAGCTCTCGTAGCTCTCGTAGTTCTCGTAGCCGTCGTAGCGGTTGTCGCCGTCGTAGCCGGGGTCGATCTCCCTCCCGGCCGTGCGGACGGCCGAGGCCGCGGTGCCGCTCGCCGCCGCCCGGTCGAAGAGGGTGGACCGGGTCGAGGTCGCGCTGACCCGCACGGGCCGGCCCATCCGGGTGCGCACGGAGGGCGCGGGGGCGGCGTCGTCGTACGAGTCGTCGTCCCGCCACCGGGTGACCTTGGGCTGCGGGGCCGCGCCGCCGAGGTCGTCGGAGGGCTCGGTCGCGACCACCGGGGCCGGGCTGGTGGGATCCGGTTCCTCGTACACGTAGGAGCCGCTGCCGTTGCCGCGCGGGGCGCCGAAGATGTCGTCGCTGAGGGACTCGTCCTCGACCTCGTCCGGCTCCACGAGCAGGGAGTCGAGCATGTCGGCGGCCGGGGTGTGCGAGGTCACGAGGTAGGTGTGCGCCTCCGCCTGGCCCAGGTCCAGGATCTGGAAGGGGGCGCCGATGCTCCCGTTGGCCATGGACCGGGCGTTCTCCACGAGCAGGGACGTGTGCCGGTCGGCGGGCAGCAGGATCGAGACGCGGCGGCCGAGGATCTGGTCCTGTCCCTCGAGCACGTGGTCGCCCTCGGCGGTGGCCAGCACGTCGGAGACGACCTTGTAGCGGCCGCCGAGGACGGAACCGAGCTTCATCGGTGCGGGCACGTTGGCTCCCTGGGGGTCGGGAGTTCGCGGCGGGGGCCGGAACTCGCGGGCGGGGGTGGCCGGCGGGGCAGGAGGGGTGTTCCCGACCCACGTCATCGACCACTGTGCACTTTACCGGTCGCGGCGTCCGCGGGCCGAGAGCTCCGTCACACGGTCAGCGGCCGAGCCGGGCGAGCACCGGGCGCAGGAGACTGTCGAGCTCCTGGACGCGGCACAGCCGCAGGGCGCCCGCGTAGGCGATCCCCATGACGGTCCCGACCGCGGCGACGGTCGCGATCGCGCTCAGCTGGCTGTTCCACGGGAAGCCGTCGGGGTCGTAGCCGCCGAGCAGGAACAGGGCCACGGCGCCCACCGCGCCCGCGAGCAGGGAGGCCGCGAGGATCCGCACGTGCGCGTCCACGATGCGCGCCACGTCGTAGTCCCCGATCCGGCGGACCAGGACCGCGTGGTAGAGGAGGGTGCTCAGCACGTTCTGCGCCGCGTAGCAGCCGGCCACCGCGAAGACGATGCGGTCCGGTGGGACGACGGACCAGATCAGCAGGGCGGAGGCGACGGTGAAGAGGGCGACCCCGACCTGCACCAGGAACGGGGTGCGGGCGTCCTCCTGGGCGTAGAACGCGCGGCCGAGCATGAAGGAGATCGACATGAAGGGCGCGCCGACGGCGATCACCGCGATCACCTGCCCGACCACGGCCCCCGCGGAGGGGACGCCGCCGCTGAAGAGCATGCCGAGCGGGCCTGCGAGGACCACGAGGCCGACCGTGGCGAAAACCGTGGCCACGCCGGTGATGCGCAGGCTCGAGGACAGGGACGTGACCATGCCGGCCCGGTCACCGTCCGTGGAGGCCGCGGCCATCCGGTTGAACAGCACCGTGGCGATGGACAGGCCGATCACCCCGTGGGGGAGGGAGTACAGCATCGAGGCCTGGTTCAGTGCGGCCACGCCCGCGATCTGCTGCGGCGGGTCCATGGCGAGGTACTCCGGGCGGTAGCCCGTGGGGATCGCGGCGACCTTGGTCAGAGTCAGGAACGCCAGGTTGGCGAGGACCCCGGTGGCGAGGGTCCAGCCCGCCAGGCGCGCCGCGGTGGAGAGCCCGATGCCGCGCCAGCCGAACTTCGGCCGCAGTCCCAGCCCGAGTCGGCGCAGCGGCCAGAGCAGCACGAGGGCCTGGGTGGCGACGCCTACGGTGGCCATGGCCGCCAGCCAGAACGTCTTGGCCGGCGTCCAGTTCTCCAGGGTGTGCGGGTCCTGCTGGTAGGCGCCGAACTGCTGCACGAACACGAGCAGCGCGGCGATGGCCACCACGTTGTTGACCACGGGCGCCCACATGTACCAGCCGAAGGCGCCGCGGGCGTTCAGGACCTGTCCCACCACGGTATAGAGCCCGTAGAAGAAGATCTGCGGGAAGGTGAACAGGGCGAACGTCAGCCCGAGGGACAGCTGAGCCTCGGACCAGTCGGTGCCCATGGTCCGCACGATGGGTCCGGCGAGGAGCACCACCACGGAGGTGACACCCAGCAGGGCGAGCACGGCGAGGGTGAGCAGTCGGGAGATGTAGTCGGCCCCGCCGTCCTCGGCGCCCCGGGAGGCCTTGATGATCTGGGGCACGAGGACGGCGTTGAAGATGCCGCCCGCCACGAGGACGTAGATGAGGTTCGGCAGGGTGTTCGCGAGCTCGAAGACGTCGGAGACGGTGGTGACCGACCCGATGGCCACGGTGATGAGCACGACCTTGAGGAACCCCAGCGCGCGGGAGACGAGCGTGCCCGAGGCCATGATGGCGCTGGAGGCCGCCCCCGAGCGCCGGGCCGGGGGGCGCGGGCCGGCCGCCGCGGAGGGTCCCGCGGTCTCAGAGCTGGTGGATGATGTATTCACGGGCGATGTCGGCGATGCGCCGTTCGTTGGGGAAGGACAGCTTCCGGCCGAGGTCGTCGATGTCCACCCAGGCGACGTCCACGGCCTCGTGGTCGGGATCGTTGTCCGTGGTCAGGTGCCCGCCCGTGGCGCGCAGCAGGAAGTGGTGCACCGTCTTGTGCACCCGGTGCCCGGAGACCGTGAACCAGTAGTCGATGCTGCCCAGCGGGCTCAGCACCTCCCCGGCGATGCCGGTCTCCTCCTCGATCTCGCGGATCGCGGCTTCCTCGTTGGTCTCCTCGTTCTCGGGGTGCCCCTTGGGCAGGCACCACTCGAGGCGCCCACCCCGGTTGATCCGGGCGATGATGGCCACCGGGTGGGACGGGATGCCGAGATCGACGACGATCCCCCCGGCCGAGACTTCCTCGACCGTGGGCAGCGCGGCGGCCGGTGCGGACGGCCGCTTCTTCGGTGCGCTGGGTACGGGGAAAGCCATGTCTCCTACCTTGCCACAATCGCCTGGGCTCCCGCGGGAGTGCGGGACGGGCCCCGCGGCCGGTTCCGGCGGGTCGCGGGCGCAGCGCCGTCCGCACGGTCGTCATCGCCGGGGTCGGCCCCGCCCGGTCGCCGCGGCCGGGTCCGTGCCGCGGGGTCTGGAACAATGGGCGGCACCATGACGCAGCTCCCCGACGCCCACGCGATCCACCCCGCCGCCCTCGACCTGGGGCGGCGGTTCGCCGCCGCCGGCCACGAGCTCTCCCTCGTGGGCGGTCCCGTGCGGGACCTCTTCCTGGGCCGGCCCGCCCTGGACCTCGACTTCACCACCGACGCGACCCCCGACGAGACCCTCGCCGTGGTCACGGGGTGGGCGGACGCGGTGTGGGAGATCGGCCGCGCCTTCGGGACCATCGGGATGCGCCGGGGCGACGCCCAGCTGGAGGTGACCACCTACCGGGCCGAGGCCTACGACCCCGGCTCCCGGAAGCCGCAGGTGGCCTTCGGCGACTCGCTCGAGGACGACCTGTACCGCCGCGACTTCACCATCAACGCGATGGCGCTGCGGCTGCCGGACCTGGAGCTCGTGGACCCCCACGGCGGGATCAAGGACCTGCACGCCCGGGCGCTGCGCACCCCCGGGACCCCGGAGGACTCGTTCTCGGACGACCCGCTGCGGATGATGCGTGCCGCGCGCTTCGCGTCCCAGCTCGACGTCGAGGTGGCGCCCGAGGTGCGCGAGGCCATGACCGGGATGGCCGAGCGGATCGGCATCGTCTCGGCCGAGCGCGTGCGGGAGGAGCTCGTCAAGCTGGTCTGCGGCGTCCGCCCCCGCCGCGGCGTGGACCTGCTGGTGAGCACGGGGCTCGCGGACGTCGTGCTGCCCGAGGTGCCCGCCCTGCGGCTCGAGACGGACGAGCACCACCGGCACAAGGACGTCTACCAGCACTCGCTGACCGTCATGGAGCAGGCCGCGGCGCTGGAGACGGGGCCGGAGGGGCCCGTGCCCGGCCCGGACTTCCCGCTGCGCTTCGCCGCGCTCATGCACGACATCGGCAAGCCCGCGACCCGCCGCTTCGGGACCGACGGCGCGGTGACCTTCCGCCACCACGAGACCGTGGGCGCGAAGCTCACCGCCAAGCGGATGCGCGCCCTGCGCTTCGACAACGACACCACCCGGACGGTGAGCCGGCTGGTGGAGCTGCACATGCGCTTCTACGGCTACGGGGACGCGGAGTGGACCGACTCCGCGGTGCGCCGCTACGTCCGGGACGCGGGGGAGTGCCTCGAGCGCCTCCACCGGCTCACCCGGGCGGACGTGACCTCCCGGAACCGGCGGAAGGTGAACCGGCTGTCGGCGGCCTACGACGACCTCGAGGCGCGGATCGCGGAGCTGTCCGCGCGCGAGGAGCTCGACGCCGTGCGGCCCGAGCTGGACGGCGAGCGGATCATGGCGGTGCTCGGCGTCCCGCCCGGGCCCGTGGTGGGACGGGCCTACCGGTTCCTGCTGGAGCTGCGCCTGGACGAGGGGGAGCTGGGCGCGGAGGAGGCCGAGCGGCGGCTGCGGGCCTGGGCGGCGGACGCCCTGTGAGCACGCGGCTCGGCACGGGCGCGGCCGGACGGGGGACCGCGGTCCCCACCGCGGTCCCTCCTGGGGACGCCCCGGCGGTGCTCCGGGTCGGGCCGTGGGTGCTGACGGGGCTGGCGCTCTACGCGGCGCTCCTGGCGTACCTGACCAAGCTCCCGTGCCGGCTCGTCACCTGGGACCAGCCGGAGACCTTCCGGCAGCTGTGCTACTCGGACCTGCCCACGCTGTATGCCTCCCGCGGCATGGCCGAGGGCCGGTTCCCCTACCTGGACGCCTCCGCCCTGCTCGAGTACCCGGTGCTGCAGACCGTGGTGGCCAGCGCCACCGGTGTCCTGGCGCACGCTGTCAACCCGCTGGCCAGCGTGCATGTCGGACAGGGCATATATTTCGATCTCAATGCGGCGCTCCTCGCCGCCGTCTGGGTGGCGGTCGTGCTCCTGCTGGGCAGGATGGTGGCCCGTCCCGCGCACGCGGTGCTGGCCGCCCTGGCGCCCGCCGTGGTGGTCACCGCCTTCATCAACTGGGACCTGTGGCCGGTGCTGTGCACGGTGGCCGCCCTGTTCGCCTTCCGCCGCGACCGGTGGGGGCTGGGGGGAGTCCTGCTGGGCGTCGGGACCGCGTTCAAGCTCTTCCCCTTCCTGGTCCTCGGCGCGGTCCTGGTCCTGGCCGTGCGGCGCCGGGAGGCGGGCCCCGCGCTGCGGGCGGCCGCCGGCACGGTGGGCGCCTGGATCGCCGTCAACCTGCCCTTCGCCCTGCTGGACCCGGTGCAGTGGGGCTGGTTCTGGCAGTTCAGCCAGGACCGCGGGGCGGGCTTCTCCTCCGTGTGGCACTGGTGGAACGACGTCGCGGCGCCGCGGCTGGACATCCCGCCGCTCTCGGCCGAGGCGATCAACGTCCTGGCGCTCGCCGGCTTCGCCCTCGCCTGCGTGCTGATCCTGGTCCTGGGGCTCGTGGCCCGCGAGGAGCCCCGGCTGGAGCAGCTGGCCTTCCTGGTGCTCGCGGCGTTCGTGCTGTCCAACAAGGTGTACTCGCCGCAGTTCGTGATCTGGCTCGTCCCCCTCGTGCTCCTGGCCCGGCCCCGGGTCGGGGAGTTCGTGGTGTGGCAGCTCGTCGAGGTCCTGCACTGGGCGGCGGTGTTCACCTGGCTGGCCCACTTCACCACCGGAGGGGACGGTCTCGGGCCCGCCGAGGACGTCTACTTCACCACGGTGGCCCTGCACACGCTCGCGGTCGGCTACCTCGTGGTGCGCGTCGCGGTGGACGTGCTGCGCGGCCGGCGGGACGGCCCGTGAGCCCGGCCGGCGAGCGCTCCCGGGGCGGCCACGGGGCGCTGCTCGTGGCGCTGGGCCTCTACGCGGTCCTGACGGCCTGGCTGCTCCGGCTGCCCTGCCGGGTGCCCGGGTGGGCCGCGGAGGCGAGCCTGCCGGCGCTGTGCGGGACCGGGCTCGTGCCCGGGGAGCCCTCCGGGGCCGGCGGGTTCCTCGCGGGCGGACCCGCGGGGGACCAGCCCGCCCTGGTGGGGATGCTCAGCACGGTGCTGGCCGGGCTCGCGGCCCGTCTCCCCGGTGCCGCCGGGACGGGTGCGGACCCGCGGGTCTTCGCCGACCTGGCGATGCTGCTGCTGGCCGCGGCGTGGATCGGCACGGTGGCCGTGGTCTCCGCGCTCTCCGGGCGGCGGACCACGGACGCGTCCGTGCTGGCGCTGGCGCCGGTGGTGGTCCTGGCCGGCTTCGGCACGTGGGACCTGCTCGCGGTGCTGCTCATGATGCTGGCGCTGCTGTTCCACGTCCGCGGCAGCCCCCTGCCCGCAGGCGTCCTCCTGGGCCTGGCGGCCTCCGTGGCGCTGTTCCCCCTCGTGGTGCTCGTGGCCGTGCTGCTGCTGGGCGTCCGGTACCGCCAGTTCCGAGACGTGGCGGTGGTCCTGGCCGGCACGGCCCTGACCTGGGCGCTCGTCCAGGCGCCGGTCCTGCTCTCGGCGCGGGACCGGTGGAGCCCGCGGCTCGGCGCACCGGGGGAGGAGCCCGTGGCCGGCCCCTCGCTCTGGGGCGTCTGGGCCCGGGTGCAGCAGGCGCGCACGGGGGCGCCCCCCGATCCGGCGGGCGGGGACCAGTACGTGCTCCTGGCACTGGTGCTGGGCCTCGTGGCGGTGCTCGTGCTGACCCTGCTCACCCGGCAGGAGCCCAGCGTCGTCCAGATCGCGTTCCTCCTGCTGGCGGTGCTCGTGCTCGCCGGGCCCGGCTACTCGCTCGTGCACGCGCTGTGGCTGGCGCCCCTCATGGTGCTCAGCCGGCGCCACTGGGGAGAGTTCGCCGCCTGGCAGCTCGTGGAGGTGCTGTGGTGGACCACCCTGGTCCTGCCCGCCCCGGCCTGGCCGGTGCTGCCCGGACTCGGCGCGCTCGGCTGGGACGTGCAGGACCTGCTGGCCGTGCTGCGCGTGCTGCTCCTCGTGCTCCTCGTGGTCGCCGTCGCGGTGGACGTCCTCCGGGGCGGCCGGGCGCGGCGGATCGGCCTGTCCGAGACCGGCTGAGCGCACCGGCGGACGGCCGCGCCGGCCGTCTCCGCCGTGAGGGGGGTCCGCCGGGAGGGGGAGTCCGCCCGCGCCACGCCCGCGCGGACTCATCCTCCCGGCGGTGCCCCCGCGCACCGGCTCTCCCGTAGGTTGGACGCGGAGAAGTCCGACGAGTGCTCGGGAGGAGCGCCGGTGATCGAGATCGAGAACCTGACGAAGACCTACGGCGGCAAGACGGCGGTGGACGACGTCAGCTTCACCGTGCGCCCCGGCAGGGTCACCGGGTTCCTGGGGCCCAACGGGGCCGGCAAGTCGACCACGATGCGCCTCGTCGTCGGGCTGGAGTCCGCCACCCGGGGCCGCACGAGCGTCAACGGCAGGCCGTACGCCCAGCACCGGGCGCCGCTCGCGGAGGTCGGGGTGCTGCTGGACGCGAAGGCCGTCCACCCCCGCCGCACGGCCCGTGCGCACCTCGCCGCGCTCGCCGCCACCCACGGCATCCCGAGGTCCCGCGTCCAGGAGGTCGTGGACCTCACCGGGCTCGGGGCCGCGGCCGACAAGCGGGTGGGCGGCTACTCCCTGGGCATGGGCCAGCGGCTCGGCATCGCCGCGGCCCTGCTCGGCGATCCGCACACGGTGATCCTCGACGAGCCCGTCAACGGGCTGGACCCCGAGGGCGTGGTGTGGGTGCGCCACCTCGCCAAGTACCTCGCCGCCGAGGGCCGGACGGTCTTCCTGTCCTCCCACCTCATGTCGGAGATGGCCCAGACCGCCGACCACCTCGTGGTGATCGGCCGCGGCCGGATCCTCGCGGACGCGCCCATCCAGCAGATCCTCGCCGGCGGCCGCACGCGCACCCGGGTGCGCACCACCGACCGGCCGGCCCTGCGCCGCGCCCTCGAGGGCACGGACGCCGGCATCACGGACCTCGACGACGACGGCCTGCTGGTCACGGGGCCGGAGCCGCTGCGGATCGCCGAGGCCGCGCTCGCCCACCGGGTGCTGGTGCACGAGCTGACGCCCCTCACCGAGAGCCTCGAGGACGTGTACATGGCCATGACGCAGAACGAGGTCGAGTACCGCTCCGGCGGCGCCCCCGCACCGACCGACCCGGCGCCCTGGGCGGGCGCCGACGCACGAACCGGAGACCGAGCATGAGCACCAGCACCTCGACCGCACCCCGCCCGCAGGCCGGCACCCCCGACCCCGCCGGGCCGTCCCGCCACGCGTCCCGCGTGCACCTGAGCTCCGTCCGGGTGCTGCGCTCGGAGTGGATCAAGTTCCGGTCCCTGCGCTCGCACTGGATCCTCCTGGGCATCGCCCTGGTGCTCTCCCTCGGCTTCGCCGCCCTCTCCGCCTCCAGCGCGCTGACCTTCATCGACTTCAACGAGCAGGCCGCCCAGGAGCAGGTCGACGCGATGCTGGACGGGCGCAGCCCCGAGGAGCTCGGGCTCACCGAGGAGGACGTCCAGCAGCAGAAGGACGAGTTCGTCGCCCAGTCCGAGCAGCAGATGACGGAGGGCTCGGGGCTGTCCCTGCCGGACGGCATGGGCTTCGGCGAGTACATGGCCATGTCCAGCGCCAACGGCGGGCTGCAGCTGGTGATGCTGCTGCTGGGCGCGCTGGCCGTGCTCGCGATCGGCTCGGAGTACTCGACCCGCTCCATCCAGACCACCATGACCGCCGTCCCGCGGCGCACGCCGGTGATGCTCGCCAAGGCGGCGGTGCTCTCCGCGGTCACGTTCGCGTTCGGGCTGCTCAGCGCCCTGCTCTCGCACCTGCTCGTCCAGCCCATCCTGGCCGGCGGGGACCTGGGCTACGACCTGCTGCAGGAGGCCGTGCTGCTCAACGTCCTGGCCGTGGGCGTCTTCTACATGATCACCTCGTGGCTGGGCTTCGGCCTGGGCGCCCTGCTGAAGTCCACCACCTGGGGCATCGTGGTGCTCGTGGTGCTGCTGATGGTCCTCGAGATCGTGCTCTTCGCGCTCTCCTTCGAGTGGCTCGACGACGTCAAGCCCTACTCGCCGGCGGCGGCGGGCGCCCAGCTGACCGCGATGTACCAGCCCTCGGACGCCGTGCTCACCCACGTGGAGTCCGGTCTCGTCTACGGCGCCTGGGGCCTGGTGCTCGTGACCGCCGGGGTCCTGGTCACCCGGAGGCGCGCGCTCTGACGGTCCTCCCGCCGCGCGCGCGGCCCCGGCCCTACGATGTGAGCGGGCGGGGCCGGGACACGGCCCGCCGCCGCCGGCGCGGGCGCCGGCGGGACCGACAGGGACGGGAGCTGCGGTGCCGGTGTCACGGGAGCGGGAGGCGGGCCAGGCCCTCTCCGCGGTCGACGCCCGCGGCCTGCGGCGGACGCTGCTGCACTGGCTGACGGTCGTGGTGGTCCTCGTGAGCGTGTTCAGCTCCGCGGTCAACTGGGTCTTCGTCGACCGGGAGCCGCAGGACCCGGTGCGGACGTGGCTGGACGGGCTCGAGAGCGGGCGCTCGCGGCAGCTGCTGTCCCGCACGGAGGCCGTCGTGGCGGACCCCACCCTGACGATCTTCTCGAACCGCGTGTACCGCAACGCCGCGGGCAGGGTCGCCGGCCACGAGATCCTGGGCACGGAGCGCAGCGGGAGCCGCGCCGAGGTCCGGGTGCGCGTGTGGTGGGACGGGCCCGGCGGCGCCCGGGGCCGGGAGGAGGTCCACGTCTACCCGGTGCACCAGGAGCGGCGCACCGGTCCCTTCAACGACCAGTGGCAGCTGGACTCCCCGGACGCGGCCCCCCTGGCCGTCCACCTGCCGGCCCCGCTCGACGAGCTCTCCGTCAACGGGCAGAGCGTCCGCCCGGACGCCGACGAGCGGGTGCCCGATCCCGAGGGCCCCGGCGGCACGTGGCGGTTCGAGGCCCTGCCCGGGGACTACGCGATCGGGCTGCCCGGCGACTCCTACTACGTGGCGGACCCGCCCCTGGAACCGCACACCGTGGCGTTCCGGGAGCCGCAGCCGGCCACGGTGGCGCTACGGATCGCACCCGCCCCGCGGATGTGGCAGGAGGTCGACGAGCGGATCGAGGAGTGGCTGGAGGGCTGCGCGGAGGCGGCGGAGCTGGTCTCCGAGGAGTGCCCCTCGTCCCGGCGCTGGGCGGGGCCGCAGGCGCCCCTCGCTCCCTCCGCCGCGGCGTCCGGGGACCCGGGCCCGGCGGTCACCGGCGTCCGGTGGCGGCTGGTCTCCCGGCCCGCCCTGGTCCTGGTGCAGGACCCCGCGGACCCGCTGCACTGGACGGCGGACCCGTACCGGCCCGCCGTGGCGCGGCTGAGCTACGAGGAGGACGGCCGGACGGTCACCGAGCGGATCGAGTTCCCCGTCCGCGCCGGCGTGCGCTCCACGGGGCAGAGCGCGCAGATCAGCGTGGGCCTGGAGCAGCCGTGAGCGGCTCCCCGACGGACGGCTCCGCGCTGCGCACCGACCGGCGCCGGAGCCCGCCCAGCACCCGCTCGGTCAGGGCCCAGTAGCCCACGCCCACCAGGAGGGAGGCGAGCACGGCCAGGACCGGGCTCACCGGCACCAGCGCGGGGTAGACCAGCCAGTGGGTGAGGTAGACGTAGAGGGACGCGCTCGCCAGCCGGGCCGTCACCCGGCGCAGGCCCACGGGCACCGGCAGGGTGGGCACCCACAGCAGCAGCAGGATCCCGGCGACCAGGGTGGTCTCCCGCACCGCGCTGTCGAAGTAGCCCGGCACCGTGAGCAGGGTCAGGAGGCTCACCAGGGCGCGCTGCAGGGTGCTCCGCGACCGGGCGGCCAGCCAGCCCAGGGCGAAGATCCAGAACACCGGTGCGGGCTTGGGCAGGCCCGGGTCCACGATGTCGTACCGGCTGACCAGCCCGATCGCGAGCAGCCCGAGCGGGAAGAGCCAGGGGGCGGCGCGTTCGGCGCGGTCGGCCCAGGGCAGGGCCATGAGGGCGGTGACGGCCACGAGGACGTAGACGAGCATCTCCACGAACCAGAAGTGCCACTGGGAGGTGAGCTCCTGGGGCCCGACGATGCCGTTGAGCAGCAGGACGTTGGCGAGCGTGTAGTCGTCGGTGAGCAGGTGGGCCAGGGCGATGAACGCCACGGAGGGCACCACGACCCGTCCCAGGCTGCGCAGCTGGCGTCCCAGCCGCGGGACCCGGGCCCCGGTCAGCTGGAAGCGCGCGAAGTTGTACCCCGCCACCGCGAAGAGCACGTGGGCGGTCTGGAACGTGAAGATCTCCACGTGCGTGATCACGATGCACACGATGGCGACCGCCCGCAGCACGATGCCGGTCTCCAGGAACGAGACGGGGCCCCGCCCCCGCCGGGCGGTCCGCGGGACCAGGTCCCGCACGGGGGTGAGGTGCCAGTCCGGGGGCAGGTGCCCGAGGGCCTGCTCGAGCCGGACCGAGGCCGCCACGTAGGACAGCGAGTCCCCCTCCAGGGACACGAACGTGTCGTCGTCGCCGACGTCGGGACGGTCGAGCACCTCGGCGAAGATCCGGCGGACGTCCTCGGGGCCCTCGGCCCGGGCCGGGGCCGGTGCCGCCGCGGCGGGCGGCGCGGCGAGGGCCAGGACCGCCGGGTAGTCCACCTTGCCCGTGCCCAGGCGGGGCAGCCGGTCGACGGCGTGCAGCTCGACGGCCGGGCGCGGCAGGCCGATGCTCTCGGCGACGAGCTTGGCGAGCAGGGACGGGTCCTGCTCCCCCTCGACGGCCACGACCAGCCGCTCGTCGGAGCCGGCGGCGGCCGCGTTCACGCCGAGGTCCGCGAGGATCCGCTCGACCTGGCCGAGGTCCACGCGCAGGCCCACGATCTTGACGAACCGGCTGCGCCGCCCCACGACCTCGTAGAGCCCGTCCGGGTGCCGGCGGGCCAGGTCCCCGGTGCGCAGCTCCTCGACCGTGCGCCCGGCGGCGAGGTCCTCCGGGCGCTCGGCGTAGCCGAGCATGACGTTGGGGCCGCTGTAGACCAGCTCCCCGTCCGACAGGCCCTCCACGGGGTCGATCCGGAACTGCCCGCCCGGGATCGGCACGCCGATGGTCCCGGCGCGCTCCACCGCCAGCTCCGGGGGCAGGTACGCCATCCGGGCGGTGGCCTCCGTGGCCCCGTACATGACCACCAGGTCCCAGCCGCGGCGCCGGCCCGTGCGCGCCCACTGCCGGACCTTCTCGGGGGCGAGCCGCCCACCCGCCTGGGTGACGCAGCGCAGGTGCGGCAGGTCCTGCTCCGCGAACCCGACGCGCTCCAGCAGCTCGAACGTGTAGGGCACGGCGGCGAAGGAGGTGGCCCGGTGGGTCCGGACCAGGTCCCAGAAGCAGGGGTCGACCACGGACAGGTCCGTCAGCACCAGCCCGGCGCCGCGCAGGAGGTGGCTGTTGAGCACGGACAGCCCGTAGCAGTAGGACATGGGCAGCGTGGTGGCGGCCCGGTCGTCGGGCCCGATGCCCAGGTACGCGGCGATCGACTCGGCGTTGGCCGCGAGGTTCTCGTGCGAGAGCCGCACGAGCTTCGGGGAGCCGGTCGAGCCGGAGGTGCTCAGCAGCAGCGCGAGGTCCGGGTGCAGCTCGTGCCGGGTGCCCGGGCGCCGCTGCTCGACGATCGGGCTCCCGTTCCCGGAGCGCAGCACCACGTCGGGGTCGTAGGCCGCCACGAGCTGCTCGACGGCGGCCGGCTTGTCCGCCGGGACCAGCAGCAGCGGGTGTCCCGCCGTGAGGGCCGCAAGATAGGCCACGAGGGAGTCCACGTCGTTGGACGCGGCCAGCACCGCCAGCCGGCGCTCCGTGCCCAGCAGCGCGGCCACGTCCTCGACGCGCCGGGCCAGGTCCCGGTAGCTCAGGACCTGACCGTCCGTGAGGACGGCGGGGCGGTCCCCGTGGCGGGCGAGGTCGGCGGCGAAGGGGACCCGGGCGAGGTCAGGCTGGAGGCTCACCTGCACCAGGGTAGGGAAAACTGTTAGCGAAGGAAAGTCTTGCCTAATTCGTCCGACATGCGGGACCGCCGGTTCGAGCTGCCGTCCGGGGACCGTGGGGGCGGGGCGGTGACGGCCCGGTCGTCGACGAGCAGCGTGGGGGTGGTCCCGGCGGTGACGGTGACCGCCACGGGGGTCCCCACCGGATGGCGGACGTTGTGCGGCTGCCAGGAGCGCAGCGTGCGCCCGGAGGCCAGCCGGACGTGGTGCAGCACGAACGCGCCGTGGTACTCGACCGCGCTGACCCGGGCGGGGGAGGCCGGGTCCGGGCGCAGGGCCACCTCGTGGGGCCGCAGCACCACGTCCACGTCGACGTCGCTGTCCGCCCACCCGGGCACGGTGGAGACGATGCCGATCTCGCAGGTGAGCAGCGCGCGGTGGACGCGGGCGGGCAGGAAGTCCGCGTCCCCCATGAAGGACGCCACGAAGCGGGTGGCGGGCTGCTCGAAGACCTTCTCCGGGGTGTCGGCCTGCTCGATCACACCGTCGTGCATGACCACCACGCGGTGGCCCACGGAGAGCGCCTCCGTCTGGTCGTGCGTGACCAGCACGGCGGTGGTGCCCGTCTCGCGCAGCGTGGCCACGGTGTCCCGCCGCACCTGCGCGCGCAGCGACTCGTCGAGGCTCGAGAACGGCTCGTCGAGGAGCACCACGGCGGGGCGCGGGGCGAGCGCCCGGGCCAGGGCCACGCGCTGCTGCTCGCCGCCGGAGAGCTCGTGGGGGTAGCGGTGCGCGAGGTGCCCCAGCCGCACGAGCTCGAGGACCTCGCCCACGCGGGAGCGCCGCTCGGCGCGCGGGAGCCGGTCCAGGCCGAAGGCCACGTTCTTCGCGACCGTCAGGTGCGGGAACAGGGCGTGGTCCTGGAAGACGAGGCCCACGCGCCGGCGCTCGGGCTCCTGGAACCGGTGCCGGCCCGCCACCACGTCCCCGGCGATGCGGATCTCGCCCTCGTCCGGGCGTTCGAGCCCCGCCACCAGGCGCAGGGTGGTGGACTTGCCGCAGCCGGACGGGCCGATGAGCGTCACCAGCTCGCCGGGCGGGACCGTCAGCTCGAGCCCGCTGACGCCCACGGAGGCCCCGTAGTGCTTGCTCAGCCGCTCCAGGACGAGGGCGGGCACGGTGCCGCCGCCGCCGGAGACGGTCTGCGGGCTCGTGGTCTGCGCGGTCACGGGGACACCTTTCCCTGGCGGTCCGCCCGGTGGGCCTGGCGGACGAGGAAGAACACGGGCACGACGGCCGCCGCCACGATCACGAGCGCGGGCAGGGCCGCCTTCTCCCAGAAGTTCTCGCGCGCCAGCTCGTAGACCCACACGGAGGCGGTGGTGAAGCCGAAGGGCCGCAGCAGCAGCACGATGGGCAGCTCCTTGACGGCGTCGATCATCACCAGGACCAGGGCCGTGGCGACCCCCGGCCGGGCGATGGGCAGGTGCACCCGGGTGAGGACCCGCAGCGGGGACGCGCCGAGGCTCTGGGCGGAGAAGGTGACGGTCGGGGAGATCTTGGCGAGGCTCGCGTCCACGGCCTGGTAGGCCGGGGCGAGGAAGCGGATCACGTAGGCGTAGAGGATGCCGAGCACCGAGCCCGTCACCAGCAGGCCCGTGCCCCCAGGCACGCCCGCCCGCTCGAGCGCGGTGTCCAGCCCGGCGAAGGCGATGAGCACCCCGATGCCCACCACGGCGCCGGGCACGGCGTAGCCGAAGGTCGTGAGCTGCGCCGCGAGGGCCACCGCGCGGCCGCCGCCCATCCGCACCCCGTGGGCGACCGCGAGCGAGAGCGCCACGCAGGCCAGGGCCGCGATCCCGGCGACCACGAGGCTGTTGCCGAGGTACTGCGCGAAGCGCGGGTCCGAGAGGGAGGCGGGGTTGCCCACGGCCTCCCCGACCGCCCACACGAGCAGCTGCAGCACGGGCACGATGAACCCCGCGGAGAGCGCGGCGAGGGCGAGCAGGGTGGCGCCCCACGCGCGCCAGCCGGTGAGCCGCCGCGGCTGCAGGCCCTGGCCGCGTCCGCCCCGCTGGTGGAACCGGGCCCGGCCCCGGAGCAGCCGCTCGCCGGTCAGCACGGCCACGGCGAACAGCAGCACGAGCACGGCGAGCTGGGTGGCGGAGTGGAAGTCGAAGGTGCCCTTCCAGACCAGGTAGACCCCCACGGAGACCGTCTGCACGTTGAAGTACTGCACCGTGGCGAAGTCGGTGAGCGTCTCCATCATCACGAGCGCCAGGCCGGCCGCGAGGGAGGGCCGGGCCAGGGGGACCAGCACCCGCCGGAGCGCGCGGCCCCGGCCGGCGCCCAGGGTCCGTGCGGCGTCGTAGGTCCCGGTGGTCTGCTCGACCAGCGCGGAGCGCGCCAGGAGGTAGACGTACGGGTACAGCGTGAGGGACATGACGAGGACCGCGGCGGGCAGCGAGCGGACCTCGGGCACCCACACGTCCGGGCCCAGGACGGCGCGCAGGGCCCCCTGCACGGGCCCGGACACGTCGAAGACCGAGAGGAACACGAAGCCGAGGATGTAGGCCGGCATGGCCAGCGGCAGGACCAGCAGCCAGACGAGCACGTCCCGCAGGGGGAAGCGGAAGGCCGTCACGAGCCAGGCGAGCCCGCCGCCCACCAGGAGGGTGCCCGCGCCCACGCCCAGCATCAGCAGGAGCGTGGTGAGCACCATCCGGCCCAGGTCCCGCGGCGGGGCGGCGGAGCCCAGGCTGCCCAGTCCGTCCACGACCACGGCCAGGACGGGCGTGGCCACCACCACGGCGACGACGACGACGAGCGCCGACCACGCCGGGCGCCCCGAACCGGGCGCCCGGCGCGGACGGCGGGCCGGGGTCCCCGACTGCGCGAGGACGGCGGATTCGGTCACTGGTAGCCGGCTTCGGCCATCAGGTCGACGGCCTCCGCGTTGAGGTCCCCGTAGGCCTCGGCGTTCAGGGGCATCCGCTCGAACTCGCCGAAGGCCGCGATGCTGGGCGCGGGCTCCACGGACGGGTTGACGGGGAACTCGTGGTTGGCGTCCACGAAGGCGTTCTGGCCGTCGGTCGCGAGCCACTCGATGAGCCGCTGGGCGTCCTCGGGGTTGTCGGAGCCCTCGACCACGCCGGCCCCCGAGATGTTCACGTGCGTGCCGGCGCCGTCCTGGCTGGCCCAGAAGAGCTCGACGTTCAGGTCCGGGTTCTCCGCGAGGGTGCGCGCCAGGTAGTAGTGGTTGTTGATCCCCACGTCGCAGGTGCCGGCGTCGATCGCCTCGAGCAGCAGGATGTCGTTGCTCATGATCTGGACGTCGTTGTCGACCCACCCCTGCACGATCTCCAGCGCCCGCTCCCGGCCGTGCAGGTCGATCAGGCTCGCCACGAGGGACTGGGTGTAGGCCGAGGTGGCGTCCCGCATGCACAGCCGGCCCTGCCACTTGGGGTCGGCCAGGCCCGCGTAGGTCTCCTCGGTGTCGAACTCCGCGGGGTCGACGTTGTCCGGGTTGTAGGTCACGGTGCGCGCGCGCATCGCCAGGCCGTACCACCGGCCCTGGGGGTCGCGCAGGTCCTCGGGGACCGCCTCCTGGAGGGCCGCGGAGTCGATCTCGGCCAGCTCGTCCTGCCGGGCGGCGTTCCACAGGTTGCCCGCGTCCACGGTCATGAACACGTCCGCCGGGCTGTCGTCCCCCTCGGCCTTGAGCCGCTCCAGCAGCTCGGCGTCGTCCCCGGTGATGAACTCGACGGTGACGCCGGTCTCCTCGGTGAACTGGCCGAACGCGCCCTCGAGGTCGTAGTGCCGCGCCGAGTAGATCTGCAGATCGGCGGGCTGCTCGCCCAGACCGAGCGTGCCGCACCCCGTGACCAGGGTGGTCAGCGCGGTGAGGATGCCGGCGGTGGCATACAGGGAACGACGGCGCATCGGGACCTCTTCCTGCGGGCGCGGCGCTCGGGGACCGCGCGACGATCATTTGATAAGGAAAGCGTAACCTAATCGACCGGACGCTCGTGTCGGCCGCCCGCCCGGGGCCCCGGTCCGGAATACGGCCCGCGGGCCGGCGGTTGCACCGGTCGGGCGGTTCCGCCGTGGAGCGCCCTCCGGGATCCCGCCGGGGATCCCCGCGACGCCCCCGTCCGTCCCGAAAGGACCCCCGTGGCTCCCGAGCCCGAGTACTACCGTCCCGTCCCGCTGAACAACGACCCCGGCCGCGCCGGGTACTCCCGGGCGCCCTACGGGCAGCCGTCCGGCGCCCCGTACCCCGGACCGCCCGTGATCGGCGTGGTGGGCGGGAAGTCCGTGGTCCTCGCCTACCTCCTCTGGTTCTTCCTGGGCTGGCTCGGCATCCACAAGTTCTACCTGCGCCAGCCGGTCTGGGGCCTGATCTACCTCCTCCTCGGCGGCCTGGGCTGGAGCCTCGCGGGGATCGGCGTGGGGATCCTCTTCCTGATCCCGTGGGCGCTGCTCATGCTCGTGGACGTCTTCACCATGCCGTTCCGCACGGCCCTCGTGAACGCCTCCATCGCCCGCAGCGCCTCCCGCTGGTGAGGGCCCCGTTCCGCGCCGGCCCGCGGATGTAGTAGTGTTGCGAGGTCTGTGTGCCCGCCGCCCGACACGCGGTGCCGGCGCGCGGACGACGCTACAGAACCTCCTGCTGCGGAAGGACCGCAGCCGCTCAGCCCGAAGGAGGTGGGTTCTTTCCATGCGTGAGTACGAACTGATGGTGATCATCAACCCCGAGGTCGAGGATCGTGCCGTGGAGCCGACTCTCAAGAAGTTCCTCGACGTCGTCACCAAGGACAACGGGACCGTCGACAACGTCGACATCTGGGGCCGTCGTCGCCTGGCCTACGAGATCCAGAAGAAGACAGAGGGCATCTACGCCGTCGTGCGCTTCACCGCGACCCCGCAGACCACCCAGGAGCTCGACCGCGTCCTGAACCTCAACGAGGCCATCATGCGCACCAAGATCATCCGCCCCGAAGAGCAGAAGATCTCCGCCGAGTAAGGACTTCACAGACTGACCATCGAGGGCGCCGCGACGGGCCCCCGGTGGGATGCTGAGAGATCCCAGCACGTCCCGCACGACCGCGAACACCCTCGACCCGGGAGGTCCACATGGCTGGTGACACCGTCATCACCGTAATCGGCAACCTGACCGCTGACCCCGAGCTGCGCTTCACCCCCTCGGGTGCGGCCGTGGCCAACTTCACCGTTGCGTCCACGCCCCGCACCTTCGACCGCCAGTCCAACGAGTGGAAGGACGGGGAGACCCTGTTCCTGCGCTGCTCCGTGTGGCGCGAGGCGGCCGAGAACGTGGCGGAGTCCCTGCAGAAGGGCATGCGCGTCATCGTCCAGGGTCGGCTCAAGTCGCGGTCCTACGAGACCAAGGAAGGCGAGCGGCGCACCGTCACCGAGCTCGACGTCGACGAGGTCGGTCCCTCGCTGCGCTACGCGTCGGCGAAGGTCAACCGCAACGCCCGCTCCGGCGGGCAGGGCGGCGGCTTCGGCGGCGGTGGCGGCGGCCAACAGGGCGGCGGCTTCGGCGCCGGCGCCCCGGCCGGCGGCGGATTCGGGGGCGACTCCGGGTTCGGCGGCGGCCAGCAGGGCGGTGGCGCCGGCTTCGGCCAGGGCGGCCGCCCCGGGGGCGGGCGCCAGTCCGCCCCGCAGGCAGCACCCCAGAACGACCCCTGGAGCCAGTCCTCCGGCGGGAACTACGACTGGGGCAGCGGCCAGGACGACGAACCGCCGTTCTAGACCTTCCGCACGTTTCCCATCCACCCCATCCCGCGGTGACCAGCCGCGGGCTCCACTCGAAGAACAAGGAGCACCACGATGGCCAAGGCTGAACTCCGTAAGCCCAAACCAAAGCAGAACCCGCTCAAGGCTGCCAAAGTCACTGAGATCGACTACAAGGACGTTGCGCTGCTGCGCAAGTTCATCTCCGATCGCGGCAAGATCCGCGCCCGCCGCGTCACCGGTGTGACCGTGCAGGAGCAGCGCAAGATCGCCCTGGCGATCAAGAACGCCCGCGAGGTCGCGCTGCTGCCCTACTCCGGCGCCGGCCGCTGATCAGAGAGGACAGACACTCATGGCAAAGATCATCCTGACGACCGAGGTCACGGGTCTCGGCGCTGCCGGTGACGTGGTCGAGGTCAAGAACGGGTACGCCCGCAACTACCTCTTCCCGCGCGGCTTCGCGACCCCGTGGTCCCGCGGCGGCGAGAAGCAGATCGAGAGCATCAAGGCCGCCCGCGCCGCGCGCGAGGTCGCCTCGCTCGAGGACGCCCAGGCCCTGGCCCAGAAGCTGACCTCCGCCACCGTGACCATCCCGGTCAAGGCCGGCTCCGAGGGCCGCCTCTTCGGCACCGTCAAGGCCGAGGACGTCGCCAAGGCCGTCGAGGCCGCCGGTCTCGGCGCCGTGGACAAGCGCAAGGTGGAGCTGAACCAGCACATCAAGACCACCGGTGTGTACCAGGCCTCCGTGCGCCTGCACGAGGACGTCAACGCGAACGTCGAGTTCGAGGTCGTCCCGGCCTGATCGGTCCCTCCGGACCGTCCGAGCACAGGAAGGGCCCCCGCGGTGCGCCGCGGGGGCCCTTCCTGCGCTCCGGGCCCCGGCGGGCAGCGCGGCCAGCGTCGTGGGGCGGTCCCGGCGGGGAGTGTCGCGGGACGGTCCGGTCTGTCGGCGTCGTCGGACGCTCCGGAGCGGCAGCCTCGCCGGACGGCGCCGGCGGCGCGGACGGTCAGCGGGGCCGGACGGCCTCGACGACGACGTCGAGCGCGGTCTCCGTGGTGCGCACCTGCTCGGCGCGCAGCAGGTCCAGCCCCTTGCCCTCGAGCACGGCCACGGTCTCCTGCAGGCTCGGCCGGGGCACGGCCGGGGGCGGGCCGTCCACACTGGCCGGGGCGTGGGTGATCCACAGCAGCCGACCGCCGGGGACCAGCCACTCGGCGGCACGGCGGAGCAGGGACAGGTCGTGCTGGACGTACACCGAGACGATCAGGTCGAAGCGCGGCGGCACGGCGTCCGGTCCGGAGCGCTGCTCCTGCTCGGGGGCCCAGGCCCGCAGGTCCGCGATCAGGGCCCGGCCCGGCAGACCGCGCTCGGCCAGGGCCTCCCGGACGATCCGCACGGCGCTGGGGGAGAAGTCCACGGCGGTGGGGTCGTAGCCCGCGGCCGCGAGGGCCAGGGTGTGGCGGCCCGTGCCGGCCCCGAGGTCGAGGGCCGTGGGCGGACCGCCGCCGGGCTCCCGGGCCGTGCGGGCCAGGAGGGCGGTGACCTCGGGGTGCGGCTGGGCTCCGTCGGGAGAGGACGCTCCGGAGGCGTAGCGGTCCTCCCACCTGCGCTGGTCGTCGTCCACGGGGATCTCCTCGGCGGGTCGGGGCGTGCGGGGCTCGTGGGGCGGGACCGGCGGGGCCGTCCGGGGGACAATGGGGGCATGCCGTCCCTGATCTCCCGTGTCACCCCGTCCGCCCTGTACTGGTTCGGCGTGGGCTGCCTGCTCTTCACCGTAGTGGCTTTCGCCGTGGCGTTCCTGGGCGGCAACTCCGCGGGACCCGAGACGTCCATGACGTTCTTCGTGCTCGGGTTCGTCGCGGCGGCGGTCGGGGCGACCGTGACGGCGGTCGTCGCCCTCGCCGGGGCGGTCGGCTTCGCCGCCGCCCGGGTCCGGTTCCTCGTGCTGCTGGGCCTGTCGGTGCTGTGCCACCCGCTGCTGTGGCTGGCCCTGCTCGCCTCGGTCTCCTGAGCGCGCGGGGGACCCTGGTTCAGCTCCACGAACAGCACGTGCGTGGCCGTGTCGCCCGTGTTGAGCCCGACACGACCCTGGTCCGGCAGTCCCCTCCCGCGCCCGCGCGGCCGGCTGTCCCCACAGCCCTCCTGCCGGGGTCCGCGGACGAGTCGAAGAACACGTCGCTGTGGATGGCAGGGGACATCTCCCACCCCGCCCTGCACAGGGTGTGCACCGACATCGTTGCAGGTCAGCACGGATTTGTGGACGGCCTGTGGACAAATGTCCACAGGCTTCTCCCCAACCTGTGCACAGCCGTCCCCGGCGTTTTCCACCGGTTGTCCACAGGGTGGAAAACTCCCGTGGATGGTAGGGTTGCCGGCTCTCCCGGGGGTCGCACCGGGTCCCTGCAACGGGGTCGGGGGGCTAGGCTCGGTGGCACCCGGCCGCGGCGGCCGGGTGTCCCCGCCGGAGAGGAGCGTCGGATGCCTCCACGCACCCGTGTGGCCCTCGCGCTGGGCAGCGGCGGCGCCCGCGGCTACGCGCACATCGGCGTGCTGCAGGTCCTCGAGGAGCGCGGCTACGACGTCGTGACCGTCGCCGGGAGCTCCATGGGGGCGCTCGTGGGCGGTCTCCATGCCGCCGGCCGGCTGGAGGAGTACACGCAGTGGGTGCTGGGGCTGAGCCAGCGTGACGTGCTGCGGCTGCTGGACCCGTCCCCCTCGGCCCCCGGCGTGATCCGCGCCGAGAAGATCATGGCGAAGGTGCGCGAGCTGCTCGACGGCACGCTGATCGAGGACCTGCCCATCCCCTTCACCGCCGTGGCCACCGACCTGCTCGCCCGCAAGGAGGTCTGGTTCCAGGAAGGACCGGTGGACGTGGCCGTCCGCGCCTCGATCGCCCTGCCCAGCATCATCACGCCCGTGATGCTCAACGGGCGGCTGCTCGCCGACGGGGGCATCATGAACCCGGTGCCCATCGCCGCGACCGTCGCCACCCGGGCGGACGTGACGGTGGCGGTCTCCCTGTCCGGGGGGCAGCCCTCGGGGGAGGGCAGGGTCCCCGCGCACGAGACGGCCGCCGCGCGTCCCGCGGAGGAGTGGGCGGAGCGGTTCCGCCGCGGTGCCGCCCACGTCCTGGACCGCGAGCTGACGCGCAGCGTGCTGGAGCGTTTCGCCGAGACGCGCACCCGAGGCGTCCCGGGTCGTTTCCTGCGCCCGTCCGGGCCCGTCCCGGCGGACGTGGCGGAGGCCCTCGTCCAGGACGTGGTCGAGGAGGCCGGGGAGGAGCTCGTCTCCGAGGGGTTCGGCGTCCTGCCGTCGGGGCTGCGCACGCTCGACGTCATGCAGCTCTCCCTTGAGGTGCTGCAGTCCATGGTGCTGCGCTACCGGCTGGCCGGGTACCCGCCGGACCTCCTCATCACCGTGCCGAAGAGCGCCGGTCGGCTGCTGGACTTCCACCGTGCCGGGGAGCTCGTCGAACTCGGCCGGCGGCTGACCGCGGAGGCCATCGACCGCGCCGACGATTTCTCGCCGGCGCGGCCGGGCCCGCAGGTCTAGTCGGCCTGGATGATCTCGTCCAGGTTCGCCTCGTTCGAGATCACGTCGTACTTCAGCATGAGCTCCGAGAGGGTCTCGAGCTCGTCGCGGTCCACCTCGGCGTCGAACTCCTCGAGCCGGAGGTCCGCGGCGACCTCCTCCGGCATGTTGAGGAAGCTCACGATGGTCTCGCGCACCCGGTCGGGATTCTCCTGGGCGAACTGGAGCGCGTCCTCGATGGCGGCGTCGTAGTTCTCGAGGACCTCCGGGTTCTCCTCGGCGAAAGAGGCGCTGCTGAAGGTGACCATGGTGTCGAGGCCCGGGACCGTGTCCTGGTAGTTGTAGCCCACCAGTTCGGTCTGCTCGCCGTTGATCAGCTGGGTCAGGAACGGCTCCGGGACCCAGGCGGCGTCGATCTCCCCGCGCTCCAGCTGGGCCGGCATGTCCTGGAACGGCATCTCCACGAACTCCACGGCCTCGGGGTCGCCGCCGTCCTGGCTCACGGCCTCCTTGATGGTCAGGTCCCCCTGGCCGTTGATCGTGTTCACCGCGACCCGCTTGCCGGCCAGGTCGGCCCAGGACGCGATGCCTGCGTCCCGGTTGGCGGCGACACCGGTGATGTCCTCGCCCTCGGGCAGGGAGCTGCTGTAGCCGCTGAGGATCTTCATGTCGAGGCCCTGGTCCTTGGCGAGGATGACCGAGAGCGGATTGCCCACGCCGATGTCCATGGACCCGCCGGAGACGGCCGGGAGCATGGCCGCACCGCCCTGGGCGGTCTCGATCGTGACGTCCAGGCCGTGCTCCTCGAAGATGCCTTCGTCGAGGGCCAGCTGCACGGGCGCGGACGGGGCGATGGGGATGACGCCGATGGTGAGGGGCTGGAGCTGCTCCCCGCCCCCGCCGGTGGTCCCCCCGCCGCCGCAGGCGGTCAGGGCGAACGTCAGGACGGTTCCGACGGCGGCTGCTCCGGCGAACGGGTGCTTCATGGTGGTCCTCTTCCTCGGGTCGGTCCGGCCGGCGCCCGGCGCCGGCGACTCCGCTGTGACATGCATCACGCACGTCGGTGCCCTCACCGTAGAGGGGTACCGTTGGATTCGTCAATGGTTGTGGCTGTGAATCGTTGCGGTGTCCCCCGAAAGGGATCGCCCCGCCTCACCGGTCGCGCAACCTCACTGGCCGCCCCGCTTCACTGGCCGCCCCGCCTCACTGGTCGTGCAGCAGCGCCTCCACGGTGCGCGCCAGGTCCAGCAGCACGGCGTCCGTCCCTGGCCCCGCCGCAAGCTCCAGGCCCACGGGCAGGCCCTCCGCCGTGTGTCCGGCCGGGATGCTGATCCCCGGGGTGCCGAGGATCCCCGCCAGGTCGCTGTGGCGGGTGAAGGTCTCGAAGGTGGGCACGCGCCGGCCGTTGAGCTCCACGGTCTCGTCGTCGCCGATCGGCCGGGCCGTCAGCGGGCACGTCGGCTGCACCAGGGCCGTGACCCCCCGGTCCCGGAACAGCCCGGCGTACAGCCGCTGGGCCAGCCGACGCTGCTCCTGGGCCGCCCGGTACTCGTCCTCGGCCGCGCGGAACACCTGCGCCAGCTCCCAGATCCGCCGCACGTCCGGGCTGCCGATCCCGTCCCGCACCTCGTCGAGGGAGCGCCCCGTGCCGCGCGCGTCCAGGTAGGCCTCGAGGTCCGGCAGGAACTCGTGCAGCGCGATCGTCATGCCCGCCGCGGCGGCCTGCTCGCGGGCGGGCCGCAGGTCGACTCCCACGAGCTCCGCCCCGGAGGCCTCGAGCGCTCGCAGGGCCGCCCCGATGACCGCGTCCACGCCCGGCTCGAGGTCCTCGAGGAACAGCTCCGGCACGCCGAGCCGGACGCCGTGCAGCGGCCCCGGGCCCTCGTCGTCGAACTCCAGGTGCCGTGCACCGGGCACGCCGCGCGGGTGCTCCCCGGCGAGCAGGGCGTCCAGCAGCACCACGTCGTCCACGGTACGGGCCATGGGCCCGATCGTGTCCCGCGAGTGCGCGATCGGCAGCACGCCCCGGGAGGGGTAGCGCCCCAGCGTGGGCCGGAACCCCACGATCCCGCACAGGGCGGCGGGGATGCGGGCCGAGCCCCCGGTGTCCGCGGCGACCGCCGCCGGGACCAGGCCCACCGCCACGGCCACCGCCGAGCCGCCGCTGCTGCCGCCCGGGCTCAGCGCCGGGTCCGCGGGGTGGCGCACCGGGCCGTACGAGCCGTTGTTGGAGGTAATGCCGAAGGACAGCTCGTGCAGGTTGGTCTTCAGGGTGAACAGGGCCCCGGCCTCACGCAGGCGGGCCACCGCGGGGGCGTCCCGCGTCACCACGTCCTGCTCGAGCGCTCGGGTCCCGCCCGTGGTGGGGAAGCCCGCGACGTCCACGATGTCCTTGACCGCCAGCGGGATGCCCGTGAGCGGGCCCCGCGTCTCCCGGCGGTCCAGGGAGTGGGCGAGCGCCCTGGCCAGCTCCGGGTCAGCACTGATCACCGCGCCCAGCCGCTGCGCCGTGGGCAGGCGCTTCAGCAGGGCGTCCACGTGCTCCACGTGGCTGATCCGGCCCGCCGCCAGCTCCGCCCGGGTGGTCCGGACGTCCCACGAACAGGGCCCGCTGAGATCTGTGCTGAGCGTCATGGTCCATGGTGTCCACGGACCGGCCCGGGCGGCAAGCGGTGTCCGCAGTCGGTGCGAGAATGGAGGGGCTGCCCGGAAGGCCGGGGCGGCGTCGTCGTCGTCGTGTGCGCCCCTGCCGTCCGCAGGTGGTGCGAGGAGAGGTGGACCAGGTGTCGATGGTGTCGGAGCGCTCGTCCGGGAGCGACCGGGAGTTCGGCCGGACCCCGCCGCAGGACAACGTCGCCGAGCAGTCCGTGCTCGGCGGGATGATGCTGTCCAAGGACGCGATCGCGGACGTGGTGGAGGTCCTGCGCGGCGTCGACTTCTACAAGCCCGCCCACGAGTCCATCTACGAGGCCGTGATCTCCCTGTACGGGCGCGGCGAGCCCGCCGACGCCATCACCGTGGCCGACGAGCTCACCAAGCGCGGCGAGATCGAGCGCGTCGGCGGTCCCGCGTACCTGCACACCCTCATCTCCTCCGTGCCCACCGCGGCGAACGCCGGCTTCTACGCCGAGATCGTGCGCGAGCGCGGCGTGCTGCGCCGGCTCGTGGAGGCCGGCACCAAGATCGTGCAGCTGGGCTACAGCTCGGACGGCGAGGTCGACGACATCGTCAACGCCGCCCAGGCCGAGATCTACCAGGTGGCCGAGCGCCGTTCCTCCGAGGACTACACGGTGCTGAAGGAAGTCATCGAGTCCACGGTCGACGAGATCGAGGCCGCCGGCTCCCGCGGCGAGGGCATGCGCGGGGTGCCCACCGGCTTCATCGAGCTCGACGAGCTGACCCAGGGTTTCCAGGGCGGTCAGATGATCGTCATCGCGGCGAGGCCGGCCATGGGCAAGGCGCTCGCCCTGGACACCGCGATCCCTACTCCCACCGGGTGGACCACCATGGGTGAGGTCCAGGTGGGGGACGACGTCATCGCCGCCGACGGCACTCCAACCCGAGTGGTCGCGGCGACCGAGGTCATGACCGACCGCCCCTGCTACCGGGTGACCTTCGACGACGGCTCGGAGATCGTGGCCGACGAGCAGCACGAGTGGTTGACGGACACACGCTCGTCCCGGAAATCTGCCCAGGCCGCGATGGCCAAATACAGCCGGGCGAAGAATCAGCAGACCTTTGCCGAAATCCGGACGACGGCCGACATTCGTTCGACATTGCGCTGTACCACCAAGGAAGCCAGGCTCAATCACAGCGTGAAGAATGCCTCGGCATTGCAGTTGGCTCCCAGAGAGTTAACGATTGAGCCGTACACACTCGGCGCGTGGCTCGGCGACGGTCACTCGAGGGCGGCACGCATCACCAGCGCCGACGATGAGGTTCTGATGCGTGTATCGGCGGAGGGATATGAAATCCACCCAGTTTCCGGAATCACCCATGCCATAGGCCTGCCTAGAGAAGAGCGGGTGTTGCACGGTCAATGCGAGGTCTGTGACCAACCCTTCACTCACACCGACAGAAATGTCCGCACGTGCTCCAAGACCTGCGGCGGCAAGCTCAAAGGGGAACTGGCGACGAAGGTAAGGGCTACGTGTATTGACTGCGGTGGTGCCTGTACTGGAGGTTTGCGGTGCCTCGCCTGCCACCAGCAAAAGGCGTCACTCCAAGGCCGCCTGCGTGCGCTGGGCGTGCTCGGCGACAAGCACATTCCCCTGCCGTACCTGAGAGCCAGTGAAACCCAGCGCCGAGAACTGCTCGCCGGATTGTTGGACACCGACGGGACCGTGACCAATGCGGGTTGCGTCCAGTTCGCGGTGACAAACCGACGACTGGCACAGGACGTGCGTGAACTGGTCCATTCGCTGGGATACCGATCAGGGTGGGCCGAGAAAAGAGTCAAAGGACGGAGCGAAGCCTCGTCCACCGCCTATCTCGTGACGTTTTCGACGGCCGATCAGGTGTTCGGTCTGAGCCGCAAACAAATTATGCATAAGGAGCGCGATGCGCGCTCCACCCCGAAGCGCTCTCAGCGCTTCATCACCTCGGTCGAGCCCATGGAGTGCGTGCCGGTGCGGTGTATCGAGATCGACCATCCCTCACACCTGTATCTGGCCGGACGGACGTTCATCCCCACGCACAACTCGACCCTGGCCCTCGACGTCGCGCGGTCCGCGGCGATCAAGCACAACCAGACGACGGTGATCTTCTCCCTCGAGATGAGCCGCAACGAGATCGCCATGCGCCTGCTCTCCGCCGAGGCCACGCTGAACATGCAGGATCTGCGCAAGGGCCGCCTGCAGGACGAGCAGTGGGCGAAGATCGCCACCACGATGGGCAAGATGGACTCCGCGCCGCTGTTCATCGACGACTCCCCGAACATGTCCCTCATGGAGATCCGGGCGAAGTGCCGCCGGCTCAAGCAGAAGCACGACCTGAAGCTCGTGGTGCTCGACTACCTCCAGCTCATGAGCTCGGGCAAGAAGGTCGAGTCCCGCCAGCAGGAGGTCTCGGAGTTCTCCCGTGCCCTGAAGCTGCTCGCCAAGGAGCTCGAGGTCCCGGTCATCGCGCTGTCCCAGCTGAACCGTGGCTCGGAGCAGCGCCAGGACAAGAAGCCGATGGTCTCGGACCTCCGCGAGTCGGGTTCGATCGAGCAGGATGCCGACATGGTGATCCTGCTGCACCGGGACGACGTCTACGACAAGGAGTCGCCGCGCGCCGGCGAGGCCGACGTGATCGTGGCGAAGCACCGCAACGGTCCCACCAAGACGATCGTGGTGGCGTTCCAGGGTCACTACTCGCGCTTCGCGAACATGGCCCACGAGGGGCTGTGACGCCCGGAGGGTGAGGTCCAGGTCGTCCCGGTCGTCCGGGGCCAGATGGCCGGGATGCGGACCGGAGCGAGCGGTCCACGGGGCATGGGGTACAGGCGCCTTTCCGGTGTGCCCGAGTCCCTATGCCGTGATGCTGTGCTCCACCGTGTGCACGGTGTGGGAGTGCCGGGCTCCCAGCCGGTCGAGAAGGGCCACGGCCGCCGGAGGCTCGCCGGTGGCGCGCAGAGCCAGCAGGGCCTCTCGGTCCCGCCACGTCGTCTGGATCCGCCACGCACCGCCCTGTCCCCGGAGGAGTTCCGAGCGGATGAGGCCCTCGGGCCGGGGACCTGCCGTCATCCGACGGAATCCCTCGATGAGGTCCTCCTCGTGCTCAGCCTCGATCACGGTGTCGATCGTCGTCACGACCTGTGCACTCATGTGCGTCCCTCTTCTCGCCGTGTGTGACATGGTTCTGAGCCTCACCGTGAGGACGACCCGGGACCGGTTCGACGGGCACGCCCCGGATCCGCACTGACCGGGTGGCCCACGGCCCTTCCAGGCATGTCCTCCGTTCCTCAGGAGGCGTCGGCGGCGGCCTCCAGATCGGCGACGACGAGCCTGCGCATCGGCATCATCGCGGCCATCACCCGCTGCGCCCGACCCGGGTCGGGATCCGACAGCAGCTCGACCAGCCTGCGGGGCACCACCTGCCAGGACAGTCCGTACTTGTCCTTGAGCCACCCGCACATGCTCTCCTCACCGCCGTCGGCGGTGAGGGCATCCCAGTACCGGTCGACCTCCGCCTGATCGGCGCAGTCGATCTGGAAGGACACGGCTTCGGTGAAGCGGAACTCGGGGCCGCCGTTGAGCGCGGTGAACGGATTCCCGTCGAGCTCGAACTCCACCGTCAGCACCATGTCCGCCGGCCGTGGCCCGGCCTCGCCGTAGTGGGTGATGCCGGTGATCCGGGAGCGGGGGAACACGGTGAGATAGAAGTTCGCCGCCTCCTCGGCTTCCGTGTCAAACCACAGGCAGGGCGTGAGAGTCGTCATGGGGGGATTGTCCGCCCTCGTGCTCGGCGGGGGAAGGTGCCGGCGACGACATGACGGGGCCTGCAAAGTGCTCATCCAGCATGCGGGGACTGCCGCACCAGGCGCCATCGGCGCACCCCCGGACCAGGCGAAAGAGGTGGGTCAGGCGGACGACGGGGACAGGCTCAGGTGTTCTGAAGAATGGGACGCGAGACGTCTCGTCGAAATTATTTGCAACCGCGAGACTCCAGGCTCCGCATATGAACCGCAGTGATAAGTGGCGCGCTTCTCCCAGAGCTGATTGACGGCTTCGAGAGTGCGTGGTCCGATCAGCCGGACCAGTGGTGGTGTCGACGCGCATGGGGCAGGCTCCGGGGCTTTGAGGTACAACTAATCGCCTCTCAGGCGCTCCTCCAGGCGTTCCACGCGCTCTTGGTATTCCCGATCCTGCTTCTTCGCACCTCGCCACACCATGACGAAGATCGTGAAGTTGAGGAACGCGCCCACCACAGTGCTCCAGGTGACTCCGTCGAAAATCGCGACGACCAAGAGGGTCACAGCCAGAACGCCCAAGACGATGGCGATGCTCCCGCTGATCGGCGCTTTTCCCGCGGCCACGATGCCCCCTGTCGATCTGCCCGTCCGAAGCGCGGAGCACAACACCTCACGACGGATCTCACGAAGTACTACGAAGGTGATGCGCAGAGCCCGTCCCGGCCTCGACCTGGTGAGCACCGCCGGGCGCGCCGGCTTCCCGGTTGGAAGCACCCACCCCGGGCTCCGTCGGCTCAGTTGGACTCGTCGTGATGCTCCCTCTCGTGCAAGCGGTCGTACTCTGCTTTGGCATCCATCGCTTCGGTCGTCCGGCCGCGCTTCACGGCGCGCCAACCGGCATAGACCAGGCCAAGAGTCAGCAGGACAAGCCCCAGCCCCAGGAGCGTGTACCCCGCCGCGAAGCAACCAGCAGCCGCCAGAGCCGTCGGGGCGGCCATTCCCGTCAGCAGCCCCTGTGTCCTTGATCCCCGCACGTGTCCCCTCTTCCCCCGTCCCAGACCCTCCATGGATCAGGCAATCAGGTGTGGTTGCAAAGGGGAATGGTCCACCACAGAAATGTACGCACCGAGCTCTACCCCCGACATGATGCGAGATCTCTCCTTGAGCTCGAGTCGGTCGAGGGCCGACGGCTCCAGATGGGTGTCCCACTTCCTTGGTAGTGGGACGGTTGGTCGCAAGAGCGTCAGATCGAGGTTGGCATCGGCGATTCCTGTTCCATAAGTTGGGTCAAAAGTACAGTCCCGTTTCAGCTGTACGGATCCGACCTTCGGTACGCTGTCGTCATGGATTTGGGTTATGCGCGGGTCTCGACGGCCAAACAAGACCTCGATCGGCAGATCGATGCCCTCCGACAGGTGGGGATCGCGGCGGAGCGGATCTATGTGGACAAGAAGTCCGGGGCCACGACTGACCGCCCCGGGCTGACCGCGGCGCTGGCTTATGCCCGGGAGGGTGATGTGATCGTGGTGCATACCTTGGACCGGCTGGGGCGCACCGTGCGCGACACTCTGAACCTGATCCATGATCTGGCCGAGCGGGGGGTGGGGGTGCGCAACCTGGCGGATCCGATCAAGGTGGACTCCACCAACCCCAATGATCCGATGGCGCAGTTGGCGGTGGTGCTGCTGGCTTTGTTCGGTCAGATGGAACGCACCTACACCCTGGAGCGGGCCGCCCACGCGAGGGCGGTGGCCACGGCCAAGGGGCGGCGGATCGGGCGGCCCTCCGTGGTGGATGCGGACAAGCTGGCCTACGCGGTGCACCTGCGCGAGACCGGGCACACCATGGCGCAGATCGTGGCGAAGACCGGGATCACCCGCACCACGCTCTACCGGCACCTGCCGCCCCGGCCGGTCGAGTCGGTCACGGTCGAGTCGGTCACTGCTGCCGAGGCCGAGCGGGGTGCCGCGGGCTGATCAGGTTACGGCGGTGGCTGGGGGTGGGCAGGGTCCGGTGTGGAGGTTGCGCTCCGGCCACGGGGTCAGCCACAGCTTCAGGTGGATCTCGTTCCACCTCGGGGTTGGTGGCCGGTCGATAGGTGATCGGGGTGGTTTCAGCAGTCCAGGTGCTGGAGATCGTCGAGCAGCCATTCCGTCAGCTGTGCGGCCGGCACCACGGTCGTGGCCGCACGCAGCTGCCGGGTTTCCTCGGGCGAAAGAGTCGCACCGGTGGTGTTCGCGGTTTCGGTGGTGTGCACGACTCGCGCGGTGGCATAGCCGGCGGCCAGGGCCGCACTCCAGAGCGGGTGGCGGTCGTATCCCGGGTGCGCCGGATCGGAGCTGCCGAGCTCCAACCACCGTGTCGAGGTCAAGGGGTAACGGGCGAGGGGCATCAGACACTGGTGCAGCACCCAGGTGACATCGGCCCAGCGGCCCGCGGGAGTGACCACCATGGGGTAGTAGGTGGCGACCCAGTGGGCGGGGGAGTGCGGGTACAGCTCAACGGCGAGAGTCCCGGAGGCAGAGGCGTCCATGCCGGCTTCCTGGTTGCTGGTGAAGAATCACGTCGCGAAAGCGGCCAGGGATGAACCCCACTGCGGACGAAGACGAAACCCGATGGTGATGGTCCACGGTAGACACCACACGGACACCGAGGGAAGCACGCTGATCCTTGTGACCTGCGGCATCTTTCAACTGAGGGGATGCTTGACGTCTCATCCACGGTGGGTCGGCTGTTCGACTCGTGTGGGAGTGATGCCGGCCATAGGTCATGTCGCGGGATCCCCATGGGTGGTGCGATCGGGAGCCAATGCGCCCCTCACGGCCAGCGTCACAGGATGTTGCGCGGCGCCGGCTGCCCGGTGTTCCCGCCCCACACCATTCCGGTGCGGTGGAGCGCCGCTGTGGTTGGTTGTGGCTTAGCACTCCCAGATCGGATCCCTTGCGCCTGAGGTTTCGCTCCCTCGGGGCCGAGTCGCTCATAGGGTCGAGGCGCTCATGGGGTCGAGGTGCTCACCAGGGCGAGGTAGTGACGACTGCTGTCCGGGTCTGGCTTGACGGGTGTCACCTCGTCCGGAGGACAGGAACGGGGGGCCTGCCCCGGGGTAGGGACAGGCCCCCGTCAAGGATGGGTTTGAACTCAGGAGCGCTGTTTGAGGGAGTCGCGGATCTCGGTGAGCAGCTGCACCTGCGGGTCGACCTCCTCCTCGGCCGGGGTGATGCCCAGGCGCCGGTTGCGGGCCTCGATCAGCTTGTTCATGGGCATGATGATCGCGAAGTACACGGCGGCGGCCACGAGCAGGAAGTTCACCAGCGCCGTGAGCAGCACCCCGAACTTGATGTCGTTGCCGTTGAGAGTGACCATCGCGAACGAGTCGAAGTTGGGTGAGCCCACCAGTGCGGAGATGGCGGGCATGAGCACGGACTCGACCAGGGCGTTGACGACCTGGGCGAAGGCGGCGCCGATGATCACGGCGACGGCGAGGTCCAGGACGTTGCCCTTCATGATGAATTCTCTGAATCCTTTAAGCATGCGCTCAGACTACCGGTGTTGAGCTCCCCCGGAGCCGCTCCCATCCACCTTTAGAGACGCTTTCGAGAACTTGCGATGCGCCGGTGGCGGCATATCGGTCTGAGCGGCCACTACTGTCGGCACCCACGGGTTCTGTATGCCCGTCTCCTGCGGGTGGACAGGGGGGTGGCACCGGGTGCAGGGGGCGGGTCTTGACGGGGAGAGCGGTAGTAGCCGGCTCGGAGTGTGCAGCAGCGGGTCGGCCCGATGTCGGGGGATCCGCCTCCCGTGCCCGGGTCGGGGCGCCGGTTCTTCGAGCTCAAGGGGGCGGGCACGGCGCGGGCCTCGGTCCCCCCAGGGGGGGCCGAGGCCCGTGATACCCCGTCTGGATCAGCCTTGCTGGTCCTCAGGGTTCTGCCCGCCGAGCAGGCCGCCGGCGTGTTCCTGAGCCTGGTCCACCTGGTCCTGGAACTTGTTGCCGGTGTGGTCATCGACCATGTCGCCGCCGCGCTGGATGCCCTGCTCCACCTTGTCCGGGTTCTCGCCGGCGAAATTCTTAGCCTTGTCCGCAAAGCCTCCGATGTCCACCATGCTGACTCCTTCCTCGATCGGTCAGGGCGAATCCTCTCCGCCCGGGAACTCCCCAGCCTGGAGCACCGCTTCGATTCATGTCAATCGATCGCCGAAAAGACCCAGGGTGTGGAAGTGCGCACGGTAAGGGGTGCGCGATGACTCGTCAGGGAAAAGGGATCAGCCCCTCCAGCCGGGCAAATGAGGTGGCTGCTCCTGGCTGTCCTGTTCCGGAAAAGGGAACGTCTGAACCTCTACACGCCCTCAGCGATGGCGCGCAGAGCCTCGAGGTGACCGGTGTAGGCGGTGCGCCCGGTGGGAGTGAGCGAGAGCCAGGTGCGGGGGCGTTTGCCGACGTAGCCCTTGCGGATCTTCACGTAGCCGGCGGCCTCGAGCTGGGCCGCCTGTTTGGAGAGCACCGAGTCGGAGACCTCCACGGTGTCGCGCACCCGGGCGAACTCGGCCTCGTCGACCTGGGCCAGGGCCGCGACGATGCTCAGGCGCACCGGGGCGTGAATGAGCTCGTCCAGCCGGTGCCGGGCGTGGCGTCCTGCCCTGGTGCTCATCTGGCCCCCCAGCGGATCACGACCGCAGCCACCAGAGCGGGAACGGCGGCCACGGTCGCCCCGGCGGCGACCATGGGCCAGGTATTGGGGGAATTCTGGGCGGAGAGGTTCAGCCACGGCAGCACCACGGTCAGCGTCAGCACGAAAGAGGCTGCGATCCCGCCCCGCGACCACGCCTTGGCCCGGCGCGGCACGGTCCGCGCCACCCGCTCGATCCAGCACACCGCTACCACCCAGGCAACCACGAACACCGCGGTGGCCACGGTATAGCTCACCCGGTCGGAGCGCATGTTCTGGGCGGCCATGTAGAGGACCGTGATCACCCCGAACACCGCCGTCGCCCCGGCATGCACCGCACGGTCTCGGGAGGTGACCAGGGGACGGCTCCGGATAGCGTCCAGCCGCTGCCGGGCTTGGTCGGGGGTGAGGTGATGGCCCACGGGGTCCTCCTGCAGAAAAGACATGATATCACGATCAAAGCAAATACTTTCCACTCTCACAAGTATGTGCCTTGGACCAATTGCTGCTCATCAGCCCACCGCCCCTCCCAACTCATGGGATGCGAGACGTCTCGTCCCAGGAATTTTTCCGTTGTGATTTTTCGCGGATTCCCGCGACTTGCTGAGTCTTGCAACCATGTACTTTATCTATGTGCCCAGAATCGCGTAGTGGACATTGGTTGCGAGACAGATGGGGTGGACGTGGGGAAGTTGATCGGGTATGCACGTGTTTCGACGCGGCAGCAGGACGCGGACTGTCAAGTGTCTGATCTGTTGGTTGCCGGCGTGCGGCGTGATGACCTCTATGTTGATCATGGAGTGTCTGGAGCTCATGCTTCGCGTCCGCAGTTTGACAAGGCGGTGGCCGCCCTCCAGGAGGGCGACACGTTGGTGATCACGACCCTGGACCGTCTGGGGCGCTCGACCCAGAACATGTTGGCTTTTGCCGAGGCGCTGCGGAGCAGAGGTTCCGGTCTGCGGGTGTTGAATCTTGGTGGGGGAGACGTGGACACTCACACCCCGATGGGCTCGATGGTGTTCACCGTGATGGCGGCCTTGGCGCAGATGGAGCTGGAGATCAAGCGGGAGCGGATCACGGACTCGGTGGCCAAGCGCCGGGCTGCCGGCAAGGACTTGGGTGGGCGTCGTCCGGTCTTCACTGATTCCCAGATCCGCAACGCACTCCGGCTCGTCGAGGCGGGTGAGCCAGTCACCCAAGTGGTCTGCGATCTGGGGATGTCCAGGGCGACGTTCTATCGGCGCGTCCGAGAGCTGTCGACACCGGCGGGCTGAGGGGGCGTGGTGGTGTTTCCACCGCACCGTCGGTGATGCGTAGGCGCGTGGAGAAGCCTCCGTCAGAGTTTTCCGGGGGTGGCTGGGGGTGGTTGCTGGAAGATGCGGTTCTCGTCGGTGGAAAACATTCTCCGTTCGCCGGTTCCCAGTTCTCGGGCCCACACCACGTGGAGGAGTGGCATGGTCTCCTCGACGAGTCCGCGGTAGTAGAGGTCACCGGCAAGGTGGACGTCGATGCGATCACCTGCCTGCAGCACGGTGCAGTCCTCCACGAGGACTGGGACTGGGCCGGGGACGGGGTCGGGGCTGGTCATGGTGGCGGTGCCTTTCGTCGGCGCCTATGGGCTGGGGTGCGGCCTCGGGGTGGTCAGCCGGGACGCGGTGAGCACATGCTGGGTGGTCGTCCCGATCTGGTGCGCTCAGTGGTGCGGTGTCGACGCGGGGTGTTCTCGGCCTGGAACGCGTATGGGTCCCCCACGGCGGCACGAGGCGGAGGCCGGTCGCGGCCGGCTGGAGCCGGAGGTTTTGGAGGTGTCCGTCAGCAGTCGGGCAGGGTGGGTCTGGGATGGCTCGTTCGGGCGGTCCCGTGCTGGTGGCACCGTTCGGTGGGCGGCGGTCAAGAGTCCTGGGTGGTGCGGGAGTCTGGGGGCCGCTCTTTAGCGGTGATCGCTGAGTTCGAAGAACCAGATGATGTGGTGGCGCAGGGCTTCGGCGGCGTCTGCGCCCCGGCGCTGCTGGAAGGCCTCCAGGATGTTCTTGTGCTGTTCCTGGAGGGTGTGGCGTACCTGCGGCCAGTCCGCCAGGCCGGCGACGGTCTCCTGGACGTAGCCGATGGTGGCCTGGCGCAGCGAGGCCATGATGGTCTCGACCACCACGTTGCCGGCCAGGGAGGCGAGCAGGATGTGGAACTGCGCGTCGTGGGCGTGGAAGCGCTCGTCCGGCAGGTCCGGGTCGTCCATGGCGGCCACCAGCTCGGTGGCCTGGTCAAGTATCGCGGTGCGCTCGGGGGTGTCCGGGGCGGTGGCGGCTTCGTGGGCGGACTGGGTTTCGAGCAGCAGCCGGGTCTGCACCAGATCGCCGATGCGCAGGGACCGGTTGGCCACGTGCATCCGCAGCGCCCAGCCGAGGGCGGCCGAGGGGTCCGAGATGACGATCGCCCCGGCGTTGGGCCCGGACCCGGTGGAGGAGCGGACCAGGCCCATGGCGTCGAGGACCCGGAATGCTTCGCGGACCGAGGCGCGGGAGATCCCGAACTCTTCGGCCAGGTGGCGCTCTGCGGGCAGTCTGTCGCCCACCGAGATCTCGCCCGAGCGCAGTCGTTCTTCGAGCCAGTCGAGGACGAGGGTGTAGGTGCGTGTGGGCGCGGGCACGAGGGGCTCCTGGAGGGTAGATGGGGAACCAAACCATTCTAGAGAGACCCCGGGGGCTGCACCCGACCGGATCAGTCGGGTGCAGCCCCCGGGGTGCAGCAGGCGTGGGGCCGGCGCCGGTCATGAGCCCGGCCCCATGTGCCGGGCTCAAACCCGGAGTTCGTTCTTGGTGGGGGCGTCCTGGCGCCACAGTCGGGCGGCGATAAGGGCCAGTCCGGCGATGAGGGCCACCAGCATGATGGTGCCCAGGTTCAGGCCCACCCCGTGGATGAACAGGTAGGCGATCGCGCCGCCGGCGAGGCAGTAGTAGGTGGTGACGATGATGGTCTTGCGCAGCAGATCACCTTCACGCCCGAGCAGGCCCACGGTGGCCGAGGCGGCCACGATGTTGTGGATCGCGATCGGGTTGCCTCCGGCCCCGCCCACGGCCTGGGCGGCCACGACGAGTTCGGGACGGTCCAGACCGATCGCGGCTCCGGTGGAGAACTGGAACTGGGAGAACGTCAGGTTGGACACGGTGTTGGACCCGGCCACGAAGGCACCCAGCGCGCCGATCCACGGGGCGATCACCGGCCAGGAGCTGCCCGAGATCGCGGCGGCCCCCTCGGCGAGGGTGACCGGCATGCTGGAGAGCCCGGACTCGTTGAGGGCCGGACCGGACTGGATGAGGACCCGGACCAGGGGCACGGCGAAGAGCAGGGCGGCGGCGGTGCCGGCGAGCTGGCCGGCGGAGATCTTGAGGGTCTGGGCGATCTCGCGGGAGTTCATCCGGTGCAGCAGGTAGGCGAAGGCCGAGGCGAGGATCAGCACGAACCCGGGCAGGTAGAAGGGCTGGACGGTGGTGGTGATCTCGGTGCCCAGGATGTTCTCGAAGGGGATCGCCAGACCGGTCAGCCATTCCTTCAGCGGGGCGATGACACGGGTGGCCACCAGCAGCCCCGCCATCAGGGCGTAGGGGGCCCAGGCGCGGACCGTGCTCATGTGCGTGGAGACGTCCGTGGCCTCGGCCGGTTCGATGGTGCCCATCCAGCGGGTGGGCCAGTCGGCGCGGGGGCCGAACTGGAAGGTGTCCTTGGGCATGAGGAAGCCGCGGCTGGAGGTGTACATCACCAGCACCATGCCGAGGAGCCCGCCGAACATGGAGGGGAACTCGGGGCCGAGGAAGCGGGCGACCAGCACGTAGGGGACGGTCATGGCCAGGGAGGCGTACACGGCGAAGGGCCACACGGCCAGCCCGTCGCGGAAGCGCCGCTCGGGGCCGAAGAAGCCGGTGAGCAGGGTGACGAGGATGAGCGGGATGAGGATGCCCACGATGGCGTGGATGGCCGCGGTGTAGAAGCCGATCGAGTTGATGAACTCGGGCATGGTCACACCCAGGACCTCGACGCGCTGAGCGACCGCGGGGTCCCCGCCCAGGCCGTTGGCGACCCCGACGAGGATGGGGGTGCCGACCGCCCCGAAGCTGACCGGTGTGGACTGGACGATGAGGCCGATCATGACGGCGGCCATCGCGGGGAAGCCCATGGCCAGCAGCAGCGGGGCCACGACCGCGGCGGTGGTGCCGAAGCCGGAGACGCCCTCGATGAACGAGCCGAAGAGCCAGCCGATGATGATGGCCTGGATCCGCCGGTCGGCGGAGATGTTGTTGAAGCCGGCGCGGATGGTGGCCATGGCCCCGCCCACGGTGAGGGTGGCGAGCAGCAGCAGGGCGCCGAAGACGATGTAGAGCATGGTGATGGCCACGATGAGGCCTTCGACGGTGGCGGCCAGCACCCCGGTGAAGCTCATCTGCCACACCACCAGAGCCACGATGACGGCGGCGAAGTAGCCCACCGGCATCGCGAACTTCGCCGGCCAGCGGAACCCGGCCAACAGCACACCCACCAACAGCAGGGGCAGCAGAGCCAACAGGCTCAGAACAGCGAGATTGTCCATTGACAGATCCTTTCTGGGCCCTGCCCCGCAGGATCACGGGTGACGGGGCGGGCCGGGTGCGTGGTACGGGCTGGGTCAAGGTTTCCGGGACGCGACGCGCAGCTCGTCCCGTCCCCGGTGGCCTCGATGCGCCTTTCGATGAGTTCCGGAAAAGCAGCACAGACCTTGGTGTCTGTCGGGTGGCCGGTCGGGTTCCCCACACCCCGGTGCGAGAAGAACCAGACAGGCCATCACCGTATGGTCGGACCACAATGGTCTGACCACAAAGAGTACATGACCCAGGTCACACCACCAACCCTTCGGCGCAATGTTTTCGCCGCCTGCCGCCCTGGTTGTGTGGTGCGGCTCATAGTCCTACTATGGTCAGACCACAGGTGGTGCGGTGTTCTCGCATCGACCCTTTTTCTTCTTTCGTCCTTGTTCTCCTGTCCCCCGGAGGTCCCATGAGAATCGCCCTGTTCGCCACGTGCATCGTGGACGCGATGTACCCGCGGGTCGCGCTGGCCACCGTGCGGGTGCTCGAGCGGCTCGGCCACGAGGTGGTGTTCCCGCCTGGTCAGGGCTGCTGCTCCCAGATGCACGTCAACAGCGGCTACTTCGACGACGCCCTGCCCGTGGTCCGCAACCACGTCAAGGCCTTCTCCGCCGCGGACTACGACGTGGCGGTGGCCCCCTCCGGCTCCTGCGTGGCGTCGCTCGGCCACCAGCAGCCGATGATCGCCCGGGCCGGCGGCGACGAGGCCCTCGCCCGGGACGCCGCGGCGGTCGCCGCGAGCACCTACGAGCTCTCGCAGCTGCTGACCGACGTGCTCGGCGTGCGCGACGCGGCCGCGCAGCTGGGATCCTGGTTCCCGCATCGGGTGACCTACCACCCGTCGTGCCACGGGATGCGGCTGCTGCGCCTGGGGGACCGGCAGAAGGACCTCGTCGCCTCGGTCGACGGCATCGACCTCGTGGACCTGCCCGACGCCGAGGAGTGCTGCGGGTTCGGCGGCACCTTCTCCTTCAAGAACCCGGACGTCTCCGCCGCGATGGCCGAGGAGAAGATCGGCAACATCGAGACCACGGGCGCCGAGCTGTGCACCGGCGGGGACGCCTCCTGCCTCATGCACCTGGGCGGGGCCATGAACCGCCGGGACACCGGGCCGGCCACCGTGCACTT
>NZ_JAVFXA010000068.1:0-789 GCF_040981195.1 Kocuria oxytropis
GGAACTTACCCGACAAGGAATTTCGCTACCTTAGGACCGTTATAGTTACGGCCGCCGTTTACTGGGGCTTCGATCAAGAGCTTCGCTTACGCTAACCCCATCAATTAACCTTCCAGCACCGGGCAGGCATCACACCCTATACGTCCACTTTCGTGTTTGCAGAGTGCTATGTTTTTAATAAACAGTTGCAGCGGCCTGGTTTCTGCGGCTGTCGTCAGCTCAGGAAGCGAGTTCCATCACCAACAACAGCGTACCTTCTCCCGAAGTTACGGTACCATTTTGCCTAGTTCCTTCAGCAGAGTTCTCTCAAGCGCCTTGGTCTACTCGACCTGACCACCTGTGTCGGTTTCGGGTACGATTCCTGTGTAACTGAAGCTTAGAGACTTTTCCTGGAAGCATGGCATCAACCACTTCGCTGTACAAGTACAGCTTGCTATCAGATCTCAGCATAGAGTACCCCGGATTTGCCTAAGATACATGCCTACATCCTTTCACCTGGACAACCAACGCCAGGCTGATTTAGCCTTCTCCGTCCTCTCATCGCATTACACAGAAGTAATGGAATATTAACCATTTTCCCATCGACTACGCCTTTCGGCCTCGCCTTAGGGGTCGACTCACCCAGCCCCGATTAACGTTGGACTGGAACCCTTGGTCTTTCGGCGAACGGGTTTTTCACCCGTTTTGTCGTTACTCACGTCAGCATTCGCACTTCTGATACCTCCAGCATGCTTCTCAACACACCTTCATCGGCTTACAGAACGCTCCCCTACCACGTATACAAAGTAT
>NZ_JAVFXA010000069.1:0-765 GCF_040981195.1 Kocuria oxytropis
ACTGCCCCAACAGTAGCTGGAACAAACACAGATGTCAACCTCGTAGGTTCATTCACCAAGATTGGCGGCAAAGACAATCAGGGTCTTGCAGACACCGACTACATCATCGGCAAGGATAAGTTCTGGCGTGTCTCTGACTTGACGGGTGGCAAGGGTGTAGGCAGCAAACCTATGCATGCATATATCCATCCTGTCACAGCATCTAATGCAAGAGCAGCCATGCTGAGCATCGGAAAGGGTGATGGCACTACTGCCATTGACAACCTCAACGCTATCAGCAACGATGCCAATGCAGAATACTATGATGCGAATGGTCGTCGTACCAATGGTCTGCAGAAGGGTCTGAACATCGTGAAGCGTGGCAGCAAGACTTATAAAATTATGGTTAAGTAAAGAATTTTAAAATCAAAAGGATATGAAAAAGAAAGAATATAAAAAGCCAGAGATACAGGTGGTAAACATCACCTCTTGCACCCTCCTTGCAGCATCTACTATGAAGCAAGGAAGAGGTGACAGTGGTAGACCAGAAATGGAAGACGACTGGTATTATGGTGATTAACAGTCATTATAACGCCTAACGGCATAATACAGGAAGCCCCCGGTGCTATACGCATCGGGGGCTTTTACCATTTTCTTCCTTCCTGAGCCTTCTTATTTTAAACTAATATCGATTCTAAAAAATCAGCAGGAGTCTGCACATTTTCTGCAAAATCCCTAAAGTCCTTTACATTTCTTGTTACTATCACATCTACTTGATGGAGCAAA
>NZ_JAVFXA010000070.1:0-761 GCF_040981195.1 Kocuria oxytropis
TTGTATGCTTTCGTTGGCTCTCTCGGCGGTCAAACTAAAAGCCCATATGGTGAACCGACCGAAATCACTATCAGCAATGTCGCGCTGAATTTTAATAAAACTCTCGACCTGTCGAAAGACGGCGTATTAATTTGTAACGATGATTTGCGTATGGGATTACTCCCGTATTATGAGAAACAAAATACGCTTATTGTCGAAAACGATATTAATATGGTGGTGTGGGGTTTTAACTCCCGTTCGGTTAAAACTATTTCCGCGCCTGACGACAAGACGAAAGAAAGCGCCGAAAGTTATTTACGTAAAATTATCGACGGCGATATTTCCGTTATCGGTGAAAACCCGTTCTTTGAAGGTGTGCGCGTCCAGACGGCGGTTAATGCTGGCGGCGTAACTATTCAGTCGATGATTGAATATCACCAGTATTTGACCGCGAAAATGTATAATGAGGTTGGTTTAGCCGCCAATTTCAACATGAAACGCGAACGTCTTATTTCCAGCGAACTCGACCAGTCGGAAGATTCTTTATTCCCTATGGTCTATAATATGATGGCAAACCGTATCAGCGGAATTGAGGCCATTAATAAAATGTTCGGTCTGGAAATCATCGTTGATTTCGGCTCTGTATGGGCTTTGAAAAATAAAGAGCTGGTAGATGGAAATCCCGACAATAACGAACCACAAAAGCCCGATAGTGATTCTGACGTTTCGACTGATGAACAACCGCAACAACCGACCGCCGGAAATGAACCGGAGCAGGAAGG
>NZ_JAVFXA010000071.1:0-737 GCF_040981195.1 Kocuria oxytropis
TGCGCACGTCTTCGTCGCGCAGGTGCACGAGGATCTCGGGGATGTTGATCTTCACCGGGCACACGTCGTAGCAGGCCCCGCACAGCGAGGAGGCGTAGGGCAGGGACGCGTTCTGCTCGGAGGTGATGCCGGTCAGCTGCGGGGAGAGGATCGCCCCGATGGGGCCCGGGTAGGTGGAGCCGTAGGCGTGGCCGCCGGCCTGCTCGTAGACGGGGCAGACGTTCAGGCACGCCGAGCAGCGGATGCAGTGCAGGGCGGAGCGCCCGGCGGGGTCGTCGAGCACCGCGGTGCGGCCGTTGTCCAGCAGCACCACGTGCACGTCCTGCGGCCCGTCCCCCGGGGTCACCCCGGTCCACATCGAGGTGTAGGGGTTCATCCGCTCCCCGGTGGAGGAGCGCGGGAGCAGCTGCAGGAAGACTTCGAGGTCCTGGAAGGTGGGCACGATCTTCTCGATGCCCATCACGGTGATCAGGGTCTCGGGCAGGGTCAGGCACATCCGGCCGTTGCCCTCGGACTCCACCACGGTCAGCGTCCCGGTGGAGGCCACGCCGAAGTTCGCCCCGGAGACGGCCACGGAGGTGCTGAGGAACTTCTCCCGCAGGTGGGTGCGGGCGGCCTCGGCGAGGTCGCGCGGCTCGGCCGTCAGGGTCTCGTCGGTCTCGGCCATCTCGGCGAGGAAGATGTCGCGGATCTCGTGCCGGTTCTTGTGGATCGCCGGGACCAGGATGTGGGACGGC